>WQUS01000228.1 GCA_009781965.1 Bacillota bacterium
CGCCCGCTTTAACTTTGGCGGGGAATTCCGGATCGGCGTCCTCCATGCAGTGGCAGGCCAGCTCCGCCGATTCCGAGGGATTTAAATACCGGGCCGGGATAATAGCGTCAGTATCCACATCGGCGCCAAATTTCCACGCTTTGCCCTGAATGGTCATTTACTCCACCTCCCATGGTGCGGCAATGCGGCCCATTACCGCCGAAGCGGCGGCCACCGCCGGGTTACACAGATAAACTTCGCTCTCCGGATCACCCATGCGGCCGACAAAGTTGCGGTTGGTGGTAGCCAGGGACCGCTCGCCCTTGGCCAGGATGCCCATGTATCCGCCCAGGCAGGGGCCGCAGGTGGGAGTGCTCACCGCCGCGCCGGCATTGATGAACTGTTCGATCAGCCCCTCCCGCATGGCCTGCAGATAAATGGCCTGGGTGCCGGGGATGACGATCAGGCGAATGTTATCGTGAACACGGCGCCATTTCAGCACTGCCGCCGCTTCCCGCAGGTCGTCCATCCGGCCGTTGGTGCAGGAACCGATCACCACCTGGTCGATGGTGACGCCGGCCGCCTCGCTTACCGGGCGGGTATTTTCCGGCAAGTGGGGGAAAGCCACCTGGGGTTCCATTTTGCTGACGTCAAACTCGTACACCGCCGCGTACTGGGCGTCGGGATCGCTGCTGTAGAAGGTATAGGGGCGTTTGACCCGGCCCTCGATATAGCGGCGGGTGATGCCGTCCGGGGGCACAATGCCGTTCTTGGCCCCCGCTTCCACCGCCATGTTGGCCATGGTCAGCCGGCCGTCCATACCCATATTTTCCACCGCCGGTCCGGTGAATTCCATGGCCATATACAGGGCGCCGTCCACCCCGGTTTGGCCGATGGTGTGTAAGATCAGGTCTTTGCCGCCGACCCAGCGGGGCAGCGTACCGGAATAGACAAACTTAATGCTCTCGGGCACTTTGAGCCAGGTTTCCCCCAGAGCCATGGCCGCGGCCAGGTCGGTGCTGCCTACTCCGGTGGAAAACGCGCCCAGCGCCCCGTAAGTGCAGGTGTGACTGTCGGCGCCAATAATCAGATCCCCTGGGCCAACCAGGCCCAGTTCGGGCAGCAGACAGTGCTCAATACCCATCCGGCCCACTTCAAAATAGTTGGTCAGATTGTGCTTGCGGGCAAACTCTCTGAGCTGCAAAGCCTGTTCCGCGGACTTGATATCTTTATTGGGCACAAAGTGGTCGGGCACCAGCACTACCCGGTCCCGGTCCCACACAGTTTCCACGCCGATGCGCTCGAACTCGCGGATGGCCATCGGGGCGGTGATGTCATTGCCCAGGGCCAGGTCCACCTTTACGTTAACCAGTTGCCCCGGCTGCACAGCTTCAACCCCGGCGTGGGCGGCCAGAATTTTTTCGGTTATTGTCATGGGCATTTAGCATCCACCTCGGTTCGTTGTTATTTACTGTTATTTACCGTTGTTCTTTTCGCCAATCATTTTATTGACCGCGTCAATATAGGCCCGGGCGCTGGCTTCCAGAATATCGGTGCTGATACCCCGGCCCATATAAAGTTTCTCCAGATTATTTTCGGCAATGCGCAACACCACTTCGCCCAAAGCGTCCTTGCCGGCGGTAATGGCGCTGATCTCCCAGCTGGCCAGCCGGCATTGATAACCGGTGATTTTATCCACCGCTTTACAAATGGCGTCCACCGGGCCGTTGCCGCAAGCCGCTTCCTCCATTAGCTCTTCGCCCCGGTTAAGCCCCACGGTGGCGGTAGGCACTACGGTAGTGCCGCTGCTGATATGCAGATAGGCCAATTCGTAAGTCACCGGCGCTTCGTGAATTTCGTTTTCCACAATGGCTTCGATGTCCTGATCGGTAATCTCTTTTTTGCGGTCGGCCATTTCCTTGAACCGGATGAAAGCCTTGTTCAGCTCGTCCTCGTCCAAGGAGAAGCCCAGCTCCACCAATCGGGAGCGGAAAGCGTGCCGGCCGCTGTGTTTGCCCAGCACCAGGTTGCTCTGGGAGATGCCCACCAAGGCCGGATTCATGATTTCATAGGTGGTCGGGTTCTTGAGCATGCCGTCCTGATGAATCCCCGCCTCGTGGGCAAAAGCGTTTTTCCCCACTACCGCCTTGTTAGGCTGGACGGTCATGCCGGTGAGCTTGCTGACCAGTTTGCTGGTCCGGTAGATCTCCTCGGTACTGACGCCGGTCTCCAAGCCATAGAAGTCCCGCCTGGTATACAGGGACATGATCACCTCTTCCAAAGAGGCGTTGCCCGCCCGCTCGCCGATGCCGTTGATGGCCCCTTCCACCTGCCTGGCCCCGGCCCGCACCGCCGCCAGGGAGTTGGCTACCGCCAGCCCCAGATCGTCGTGACAGTGCACGCTGAGGGTCACTTGCTCAATACCCCGGGCGCCCTGCATCAGGCCCTTGATAAAAGCGCCGAACTCCTCGGGAATAGCGTAACCGACAGTGTCGGGAATATTGATCGTGGTAGCGCCCGCCGCAATAACGGCTTCCACCACCCGGCACAAAAAATCCAAATCGCTCCGGGAGGCGTCCTCGGCGGAAAACTCCACATCGGCGGTATAGCCCTTGGCCCGTTTCACCCCGGCCACCGCCGTTTCAATGACCTGCTCCCGGGACATGCGCAGTTTGTGCTCCATGTGAATATTGGAAGTGGCCAGGAAAATGTGAATCCGGGGCTGTTCGGCCTGTTGCAGCGCCCCCCAGGCGCGATCGATATCGGCGAAGCTGGGCCGGGCCAGCCCGGCCACGGTAACGCCCCGTATTTCCCGGGCAATCGCGCTGACCGCGTTAAAGTCCCCCGGGGAGGTAATAGGAAAACCGGCTTCAATAATATCAATGCCCAGACGGGCCAGCTGCCTGGCAATCTCCAGTTTTTCAGCCACGTTCAGACTGACCCCCGGGGACTGTTCACCGTCCCGCAGGGTAGTATCAAATATATAAACCCGGTTACTCACGGGGCATCCCTCCATCAAAAATCTATTAACAATCCACCGCTTCGTTGATCGCTTTGCCTACTGGCACCACGGGATTAACATTTTCCATGGTACTGACCACACAATGCACCAATACCGGGCCGGCTTGCGCCAGCGCCTCCGGCAGCAGCCGATCCACTTCCGCCGGAGTACATAAGGTGTAGTCCTTCATCCCGTACGCCCTGGCTAACATGGCAAAATCGGGATGGAAATCAAAATCCACCGCTATATAACGGCTTTCGCAGTACATCTGCTGCAGCTGCCGCACCATACCCAAAACCTTGTTGTTTAAAATAATAATTTTCAGGGGCAGTTTCTGTTCCATGGCCGTGGCCAGTTCCTGCATGGTCATCTGGATGCTGCCGTCGCCGGTCACCAGAATCACCTGCCGGCCGGGCAAACCAAGCTGAGCGCCCACCGCCGCCGGCAAACCGAAACCCATGGTGCCTAAACCACCGGATGAAATCAGGGAACCGGGCGTTTTAAACCGGTAATACTGGGCCACCCACATTTGGTGCTGCCCCACATCCGTAACTACCGTGACGTCGTCGTCTTTGGTAAGGTCGTAAAGTTTTTCCACCACGTACTGCGGTTTCAGCTCCTCCGATTCCTGACAGTAACACAGTGGATATTGCTCTTTCCAGGCCTGGATCTGCTCCAGCCAGCTGGTATCGTCGCGTTTAACCAGTTTGGGCAGCAGTTCCCGCAGCACCAGTTTAACGTCGCCGACGATAGGCACATGGACCGGCACGTTTTTGCCGATTTCAGCGGGATCAATATCTATGTGCACCACTCCGGCCCGGGGTGCAAACTCGGCTATTTTAGCGGTTACCCGATCGTCAAACCGGGCCCCCAGGGCGATTAACAAATCGCTGTTGGTCACCGCCAGATTGGCGGCTCTGGTGCCGTGCAGTCCCAACATCCCCAAAAACAGCGGATGATCGCCGGGAAAACCGGACAGGCCCATAAAGGTGTTGGTCACCGGAGCGCTGATGGTTTCGGCCAGCGTCAGCAGCTCTTTGCCGGCATTGGCGCTCAGGATCCCCCCGCCGGCGTAAATAACCGGACGCCGGGACTGGGCAATCAGCTTGGCCGCTTCGTTGATCTGATTGGGATGGCCCTTGTAATTAGGCTTGTAGCCCCGCAAATTGACCGAGCGGGGGTAGTGATAGTCGATCACGGTCAGGAGCACATCCTTAGGCAAATCAATCAGTACCGGCCCGGGCCGCCCGGAAGCCGCGATATGAAAAGCGTCCTTAACAATCCGGGGCAGCTGGGCGGCGTCCTTGACCAGATAATTATGTTTGGTAATCGGCATAGTAATGCCGGTAATATCCACTTCCTGAAAAGCGTCGGTGCCCACTTGGCTGGTGGGAACCTGGCCGGTAAAGGCCACCAGGGGCACGGAATCCATATAGGCGTTGGCCAGGCCGGTAACCAGGTTGGTGGCTCCGGGACCGGAGGTGGACATACAGACGCCTACCCGGCCGGTGGCCCTGGCATAACCGTCCGCCGCGTGCGCCGCCCCCTGCTCGTGGCGCACCAGGATATGTTTAATCGAAGTACAATGATACAGGGCGTCGTAAACCGGGAAAATAGAAGCTCCGGGATAGCCGAAGATCACTTCCACCTGCTCTTTTTCCAGGCACTTCACCAAGGCTTCCGCCGCCGTCATCTCCATATTGGTGAGTCCCCCCTCCTATAACAACTATCAGTTACTGCCGGGTTACTTCTTCAGCCAGGGCATCATTTTGCGCAGTTCGGCGCCTACCTGCTCCACGGGATGCTCTTGCTCCTGCCGGCGTACGGCGTTAAACATGGGGCGATTGGCCCGGTTCTCCAGGATCCACTCTTTGGCGAAGGTGCCGTCCTGAATCTCCGACAATACGGCCCGCATCTCGTCCCTGGTGTCTTCGTTGATAATCCGCGGTCCTACCATATAATCCCCGTATTCGGCGGTATTGCTGATGGAATAACGCATAAAGCTCAGACCGCCCTCGTTAATCAAATCCACGATCAGCTTCAGCTCGTGCAAGCACTCGAAATAAGCCATCTCCGGCGCGTAACCGGCCTCCACCAGGGTTTCAAACCCGGCTTTAATCAGCTCGCTGACGCCGCCGCAGAGCACGCACTGCTCGCCAAACAAATCGGTTTCCGTTTCTTCCATAAAAGAGGTCTCGAAGACGCCGGCTCTGGTGCAGCCAATGCCCTTGGCGTAAGCCATGGCAATATCCCTGGCCCGGCCGGTGTAATCCTGGTGAATACCAATCAGGCCCGGGACTCCCTGACCGCTTTCATACATCCGGCGCACCAGGTGACCGGGGCTTTTGGGAGCCACCAGGAAAACGTCTACCTCCCGGGGCGGCGAAATCTGGCCGTAATGAATGTTAAAGCCGTGGCTGAACATTAAGGCCTTACCTTCGGTAAGATGGGGCTTAATCTCTTCGGAATAGACTTGGGCCTGCAGCTCGTCGGGCAGCAAAATCTGGATCACATCGGCCTGAGCGGCCGCTTCGGCCACCGTAAAAACCTGAAAACCGTCGGCCTGAGCCTTGGCTACACTGGCGCTGTCCGGGCGTAAACCGATAATCACGTCCAAACCGCTGTCTTTTAAATTCTGAGCCTGGGCGTGTCCCTGGCTGCCATAACCCAACACCGCGATTTTTTTACCTTGCAGCGCCGCCAGATCGGCGTCGTGATCGTAATATACTTTTACCATGATCTAAAAACCTCCCTTTATTTATGTAGCAACAGCGAATTTCTTCGATTTCTTATTCCGGCTCCTGCTGTCTGCCGCCGGAGTCCTGGACGCCGGAGTAGCGCATGCCTCTAAGCATGGCAATTTTGCCGGTCCGCACCAGTTCTTTGAGCCCGTACGGGCGCAGGGATTCCTCAAAGGCGTTAATTTTAGCATCGTTGCCGGTACATTCCAGGGTGATTGATTTGACCCCCAAGTCCACAATCCGGGCCCGGAAAATATCCGCAATCTGGATTATCTCGCCCCGCAGAGAGGAAGAGGCGTTGACTTTAATCATCACCAGCTCCCGGTCCACATATTGCTCGGTGGTGACATCGCTGATCTTAATCACGTCCACCAGTTTGTGCAGCTGCTTGGTCACCTGTTCCAGCACCCGCTGGTCGCCTTCCACCACAATCGTCATCCTGGAAATTTTAGGATTCTCAGTGCGCCCCACCGCCAGGCTGTCGATATTAAAGCCGCGCCGGCTGAACAAACCGGCCACCCGCGCCAGCACGCCGGGATTGTTTTCCACCATTACCGCCAGGATATGTCGCATGCTCAGCCCTCCTAGCCCAACATTTTACTAATCGGTTCACCGGGGGGAACCATCGGCAGTACGTTTTCTTTTCGTTCAATCTGAAAGTCCATCATTACCGGACCCTGAATGCGCAAAGCTTCTTCCAGAGCCGGCCGGATCTCTGACTTTTTGGTGATCCGCAGGCCCGTGGCGCCGTATGCTTCAGCCAGCTTGACAAAGTCCGGGTTCTGCAGTTCGGTGTAAGAATAGCGCTGATTATGGAACAGCTCCTGCCATTGACGCACCATGCCCAAATAACCATTGTTCATGATCGCCACTTTCACCGGCAGGTTGTAATTCACCGCGGTCTGCATTTCCTGAATATTCATCTGGATGCTGCCGTCGCCGGCAATATCAATCACCGTTTCTTCCGGGCAGGCTACCTGCACGCCGATAGCGGCCGGCAAACCAAAGCCCATGGTACCCAATCCGCCGGAAGTAATAAAAGTGCGCGGTCGGGAATAAGTGAAATACTGGGCGGCCCACATCTGATGCTGGCCCACCTCGGTGGTAATTCTGGCATTGCCGCCGGTGACGGCGTAGATCTCCCGGATCACTTCCTGAGGCTTAATCCGGTCATTGGGCTCAAAGGTAAAGGGATACTCTTTTTTCCAGGCCGCGATAGTGTCCCGCCAGCGTTCATCCAGACGGGGCTTGAGCTGCGCCAGGATTCTCCCCAGGGAGGTCTTGACGTCACCCACCACGGGAATATCTACCCCCACATTCTTCCCTATTTCGGCCGGATCGATATCAATATGAATTATTGTCGCCCGCGGCGCAAACTCGTCCATCTTGCCGATTACCCGGTCGTCAAAACGGACGCCTACGCCAATCAGCAGGTCGCAGTCACAAATAGCGTAGTTGGCCGCCTTGCTGCCGTGCATGCCCAGCATGCCCACCGCCAGGGGATGCTCGCCGGGGAAGCCGCCCAACCCCATCAGGGTGGTGGATACCGGCGCCAGCAGCAGTTCCGCCAAAGCCAGTAATTCCGCGTGGGCAGACCCGCTCACCACTCCGCCGCCGGCATAAAGCACCGGCCGTTCGGCTTCCTCAATGGCTTTCACCGCTCGGGCCACCTGGGCGGCATCCGGTTCCAGCCGGGGATGATAGCCGGGCAGGGTCACCACGCCGGGATCCACGCACTCCGCCGGGCCGGCGGATACATCCTTGGGCATATCAATCAGCACCGGGCCGGGCCGGCCGGTAGTCGCGATATAAAAGGCTTCATGGATCGTCCGGGACAGCTCGCTGACATCTTTGACAATGTAGTTATGCTTGGTAATCGGCATGGTAATGCCGGTAATATCGGCCTCCTGAAAGGAATCGCGGCCCAGCAGCGGGGTGGCTACCTGGCCGGTGATGGCAATCATCGGCACCGAATCCATATAGGCGTTGGCAATCCCGGTCACCAGGTTGGTGGCGCCGGGCCCGGAAGTAGCCAGGCAAACCCCCGGCCGGCCGGAAGCCCGGGCGTAACCGTCGGCGGCATGGGCGGCGCCCTGCTCATGACGGGTGAGAATATGTCTTAAGTCGGCATCGTAAAGGACGTCATAGATCGGTAATACTGCGCCCCCGGGATAGCCGAAAATGGTGTCCACCCCTTCGGCCTTGAGGCAGTCAATCAGAACATGAGCCCCGGTTTTCATTATTTTCTCCTCCTTACGTTACTCCTTATGACCGGTAAAACAATTCGGTAAAACAATTACCAAATGGTCTACAGAGTAACTTCTATTTAAATACGGCGCCCGTACCGGCGGATGTGACCTGGCGGGCGTAGCGGGCCAGATAGCCCTTGGTTACCGTGGGTTCCGGTTTCTGCCATTGGGCCAGCCGGGCGGCCAGTTCCTCGTCGCTCAGCCGCACGGACAGTTTATATTCCGGAATGTTGATTTCAATGATATCGCCGTCCCGCAGCGCGGCGATTGGTCCGCCTTCGGCAGCTTCGGGGGTGATATGCCCGATGGAAGCGCCCCGGGTGGCGCCGCTGAAGCGGCCGTCGGTAATCAGAGCCACATCTTTGTCCAGGCCCAGGCCCATCACGGTAGCGGTGGGAGTAAGCATTTCCCGCATCCCCGGCCCGCCTTTGGGACCCTCGTAGCGGATCACGATCACGTCGCCCTTTTGGATCTGCCCGCTGTTAATGCCCTGCACCGCTTCTTCCTCCGAGTTGTAGATCCGGGCTGGGCCGCTGTGCCGCAGCATTTCCTGAGCCACGCCCGCCCTTTTGACCACCGCCCCGCCGGGGGCCAGGTTGCCGTAGAGAATGGCGATCCCCCCTGTGGGACTGTAGGGATCCGCCACCCTGCGGATCACCTCGGGCCGCTTAATCGCGGCGGCGGCTACGTTTTCTGCCAGCGAGCGGCCGGTCACCGTAGGCGCGGCGCCGTCCGCCAAACCGTGGTCAATCAGTTCCTTCAGCACGGCGGATACGCCGCCGGCCTCGTTTAAATCCTGCATAAAGTGCTCGCCCATCGGGCTAAGTTTGCACAAGTTGGGCGTTTTTTCGCTGACCCGGTTAATCCGCTCCAGGTCTATTTTAACCCCGGCCTCGCCGGCGATGGCGGGCAGGTGCAGCACCGTGTTGGTGGAGCAGCCCAAAGCCATATCCAGAGCCAGGCCGTTGGCAAATGCTTGCTCGGTCATAATCTCCGAGGGGCGCAGGTTTTCCCGCACCAGATCCACTGCCCGCATGCCGCTCAGTTTGGCCAATCGGCGGCGGGCCGCGGAAATCGCCGGAATACTGCCGTTGCCTGGCAGAGCCAGCCCCAGGGCTTCGGTCAGGCAGTTCATGGAATTAGCGGTAAACATCCCGGCGCAGGAACCACAGCCGGGACAGGCCGACTCCTCCGTTTCGGCCAGCTGAGCTTCGGTTATTTTGCCGGCCCGCACGGCGCCCACCGCCTCAAAAATATTGCTGAGGGAAATGTTCCGGCCCTCCTGCCGGCCGGCCAGCATCGGACCGCCGCTGACCACGATGGTAGGGATGTTCAGCCTGGCCGCCGCCATGAGCATGCCGGGCACAATTTTATCGCAAGAGGTCACCAGTACCAGCCCGTCAAAGGGATGAGCCATGCTCATCACTTCCACCGAATCGGCAATCAGCTCGCGGCTGGCCAGCGAGTATTTCATCCCGGCGTGGTTCATGGCGATGCCGTCGCAGACCGCGATGGTGGGAAACTCCAGCGGCGTGCCGCCGTTCATCCGGATCCCGGCTTTGACCGCTTCGGTAAGCTCCCGCAGGTGGATGTGGCCGGGCACTATTTCATTGAAGGAATTAGCCACCCCGATAATGGGGCGGTCCAGTTCCTGTTCCGTCAGCCCCAGGGCGTTGAACAGGGAACGGTGGGGAGCCTTGTCCAGGCCTTTTTTCATGGCGTCGCTGCGCATGTGCAGTCCTCCTGACGCGTAAGTTTATTAAGCAAAGTTTATTAAGCAAAGATCATTGGGCCGTCGGTTTTAGTCAGTTCCCTAAAGTCCCGCAGCAGAGACTGGAACACCGGGCCGGGCCGGCCGCCGCCAATCACGCGGCCGTCCACCTTGACGCAGGGAATCAGTTCCGCCGCGGTGCCGGTGAGGAAAAGCTCGTCGGCAATATAGATGTCGTGGCGGGTAAAGGGGATCTCCAACACTTCGATGCCTTTAGCTTTGGCCAGGTCAATCACCGTATTGCGGGTGACCCCTTCCAGCAGCCCCATATGCACGGGGGGCGTAATTAGCTTGCCCTTTTTAACCAGGAAAATGTTATCGCCGGTGGCCTCGGCCACGTAGCCCTCCTGGTTCAGCATCACTGCCTCGGGCACGCCGGCACGCCCGGCCTCAATTTTAGCGTAAATATTATTTAAGTAGTTCAGCGACTTTACCCTGGGGTTGCAACCCTCGGGGATGTTGCGGCGGGTGGCCACGGTGACCATCTCCAAACCCTGTTGGTAAAGCTCTTCCGCGTAAAGCTGAATCGTGGCCGCGATACAGAAAACAGTAGCCCCTTTGCAGTTACGCGGATCCAGTCCCAAATCGCCTTTGCCCCTGGTGACAACCAGACGGATGTAAGCGTCCCGCAGATTGTTGCGCCGCAAGGTCTCCAGCACCACTTCCTGCATTTCCTCCACCTTGAGGGGGATTTCCAAAAGGATGGAACGGGCCGATTCGTACAACCGTTCCAGGTGTTCGGACAGTTTGAAGACCCGGTTGTGGTAAGCCCGGATGCCTTCAAAGATCCCGTCGCCGTAAAGAAGACCATGGTCAAATACCGATACCATTGCTTGTTCCTCGGGAACATATTTCCCGTCCAGATAAATAATAAGGCCCATCGCTTCGCCCTCCCACTGTATATATAATTGATACCATTTATAAATGCATATGACCAAAAATGCCTACCCGAAATATGCAAGGATATTTATGGGCGGTTGCTTTCACTGCTTCATTTACATTATGATTCATCTTTTTGGGCATTATTGATCACCTCAAACATCACAACCCCAGCAATAAAAATTCCTTTATTAAAAGCCGCTACAATTCAAAAAACCCCCCGCGCCTGGCGGACATACGCCCACCAGGGACGGGAGGATCTATACCTCTCGCGGTACCACCCTGATTACAATCCGCCCTTGGCGGACTGTCACTCGGTGTGTCCTTGCGGGACACGGCGGCTTGATAACGGACCGCTTACCGTTCGGGCCTCCAGACGACGGACTTTCGACCCGGCAGTTCCGGGGCGATGTTCCTACCTGTTTCCGGCGCCGGTTTGCAGCTGCCCCGGCTCTCTGAAGCGCGGCTGGTCAGGTATTGGTCCCCTTC
>WQUS01000229.1 GCA_009781965.1 Bacillota bacterium
GTAAAGGTTTTAATTGACACCGGCTTCGGGCGCCAGGCCAGGCAAGAGGTTCAAGCTTATGTTAACGTGGACGTAATTATCAGCACCCACTTTCACTACGACCACATCAGCGGCAACAGTTCCTTCCCCCAAGCTGAAATTTGGGCTCATCATCTTGACGCCCCCGCTTTGTGTTCCGAGCAGCCTTTTTTACGCCTTTCCGGTTTGGGCCGGGTGCTCACGCCAGAGATGTTCAGCCAACGATTCCCTAACTTAACCAAAGGCAAGCCGGCGGCGCGGGAACTAACCGACGGGGAAATCCTTGATTTCGGCGGCGTATCCCTGCCGGTAGTCCACTTACCCGGTCACACACCGGGCCATATTGGTTTTCGCCTGTCCGAAGACGGCATTTTTTTTAGCACCGATATTGACCTGTCCGGCTTCGGCCCCTGGTATGGCACTTTGTGCTCAAGCATACCAATGTTTATCGAATCTATTCATAAACTAAAGGCTTTAAACCCCCGGATTTTGGTGACCAGTCATACCGGCGTCATTACCGACCAAATCCCCGCCAGACTTGCCGCTTTTGAAGATGTTATCGAGGCCCGCAATCGCCTGATTTTAAACGCTTTGCCAGTGCCCAAAAGCCTGGACGAGCTGGCGGCGGAGAGACTAATCTACAGAAAGCCTGTGCCACCGGAAAACATCTTCGACTTTTTTGAACGGACGATGGTGGAAAAGCACCTGGAGTATTTACTCAACCAACAGAGAATACTCCTTACCGAAGACAACCGTTACCTGGCTGTTAAATAGGTTAATGATTGCCAGCTGCGCCTGCCCAATGGTATAATATGGCGTCCGGGCATTCATTAATGATCCACGTTAATTATACACACATTAATTTTACATAGGAAAGAAGGATGGCGGCATGTCGGTTGACAGCATCAAAATTGGCTTATTGGGTCTGGGTACGGTGGGCCGGGGAGTATACCGGATCATTACCGGCAACAGCGAAAATATCAGGCGCAGAGTCGGCGCCGGCATTGAAATCAAAAAAATACTGGTTCGCAACCCGGCAAAGGAGCGGGGCCTGGAGATGCAACAGGCGATTTTTACCACCACTGCCGAAGAAATCATCAACGATCCGGAAATAAAAATCATCGTGGAAGTAATGGGCGGTCTGGAACCCACCCTGGACTATGTAGCCAAAGCGCTGAAAAACGGTAAAAGCGTGGTCACCGCCAACAAAGACATGATCGCTGCCCAAGGCAAGATGCTGTTTGAACTCGCCGACGCCAACCAGGCCGATCTGCTGTTCGAGGCCAGCGTAGCCGGCGGCATACCGATTATCCGGCCCCTGAAGCAATGTTTGGCGGGCAATCGCATTTCGCAAATCATCGGCATTGTTAACGGCACCACTAACTACATGCTCACCAAAATGACCAGGGAGGGCACTGATTTTGAAGCCGTGCTCCGGGAAGCCCAGGCCCTTGGCTATGCCGAGGCCGACCCGACCGCCGATGTGGGCGGGCTTGACGCCGCGCGCAAACTGGCCATTATGGCCTCCATTGCTTTCAACTCCCGGGTGCTGCCGGACGAGGTTTACGTGGAAGGGATTACTAAAATCACCGCCGCCGATATTGCTTATGCCAAGGAACTAAATTATATCGTCAAATTGCTGGCTATCGCCAAGGACACAGCAGCTGGCATTGAAGCCCGGGTGCATCCGGCGCTGCTGCCGTTGGACCATCCGCTGGCCGCGGTAAATGATGTCTACAATGCCATTTACCTGACCGGAGACGCCATCGGAGACGCCATGTTTTACGGGCGCGGCGCCGGGGAAATGCCCACCGCCAGCGCCGTAACGGCCGATATATTAAACGCCGCCCGGAATATTCTGCACCAGGTGCAAGGCATGATCTCCTGCACCTGTTTCGAAGATAAACCGGTGCGCAGCATGCGGGATACCGCCTGCCAATATTACGTGCGTCTGCAAGCGGTGGACAAACCGGGGGTACTGGCTTCCATTGCCTATGCTTTCGGCGATAAGGAAGTAAGCCTGGCCTCGGTGCTGCAAAAACAAAAGGACGACGAAACAGCTGAAATAGTGCTGGTTACCCATACCGTAAGAGAAGGCAACATGCAGGACGCTCTGCAAATTATTGCTCAACTTTCAGCGGTCAATTCAGTTTCTAATGTCATTCGGGTAGAAGAGGAATAAATAAGCATTCTAATTTTGACGGGAGTGGTGGAAATGCTGGTGGTCCAAAAGTACGGCGGCACATCCGTTGGCGACACGGCCCGCATTAAGAACGTAGCCAGGCGGGTAGTGGCCGGACACCGGGCGGGCAACAAGATGGTGGTAGTGGTATCGGCTATGGGCGATACTACCGATGATTTAATTAAACTGGCTCTGGAGCTTAACGATAATCCATCGCCCCGGGAAATGGATATGCTGATGTCCACCGGCGAGCAGGTATCTATCGCCCTGCTGGCCATGGCGATTAAAAGTTTCGGCGTCGAAGCGGTTTCCCTTACCGGTCCTCAAGCCGGGATTAAAACAGAACCAATCTATTCCAAAGCGCAAATTATCGATATTGATAGCACCAGAGTCAACGCCGAACTGGACGCGGGCAAGGTAATCGTAGTGGCCGGCTTCCAGGGGCTCTGCGCTAACGGCGACGTTGCCACTTTGGGCCGGGGCGGTTCCGATACCACCGCGGTGGCGCTGGCCGCGGCCATTAAAGCCGATCTGTGCGAAATTTACACCGATGTGGACGGCGTTTATACCACCGACCCGCGGATGGTATCGGAAGCCCGCAAACTGGAATCCATCACCTATGACGAAATGCTTGAACTGGCCCACCTGGGAGCGGCGGTACTGCATCCCAGAGCGGTGGAGTGCGCTAAAATATACAACATTCCGCTACATGTAAGATGCAGCTTTAACGATCATCCCGGAACCATCGTCAAGGAGGAATGTGAGATGGAAAAAAAATTACTGGTTACAGGGGTTACCAGCAACAAAAATGTGGCTAAACTGGGCATCTTCGGCGTGCCGGATCAGCCGGGCATCGCCTACATGATTTTTAAAATGCTGGCCGAACAGGGCATTAACGTAGATATGATCGTGCAAAGTTCCATGCTTGACGGCGTGAACGACATTTCCTTCACCGTCAGCCAGGACGATTTACGCAAAGCCCTGGAAACTATTGAAGAAATCATTAAAGTGGTGGGCGCCGCCGGATACACCCATGACCCTCATGTGGCCATGGTTTCAGTGGTTGGCGCGGGCATGAAGGGCAATCCCGGCGTGGCCGCGATGACCTTCGGCGCTCTGGCCGACGAAGAAATCAACATTGATATGATCTCTACTTCCGATATCAAAATTTCCTGCATCATCAGCAATACCGAAACCGAAAAAGCGATGAATGTGTTGCACAAACGATTTAAACTGGCCGAATCAGCGGGGAGCGATTACTCTGCTTAACGCAGACCGTTGCTGCTCAGCATTGGCTCAGGTCCTAATTGTTTTACTGTTACTGTTCACACGTTACTGCTTTCGCATTGAGCCGGCATGCAAAACTATTAACCGTGCGCTTCGGCTCTTTCGAGAAATCGCTTACGGTTAATAGTTTTGCGTGCCGTATTAACTATGAGTACTAACAAGCACAGAGTCTGACCAGTAACATTTTACTTGGCTGCAACTGAAATGCTCTGAACGGAGGTTGTTCATGAAATACATCGTCTTGCTGGGGGACGGCATGGCCGATGAACCCCGCCCGGAACTGGACAATCAAACGCCGCTGCAATACGCCCGCACACCCAACATGGACGCCTTAGCCGCCCGGGGCGAAATTGGCCTGGTTAAAACTGTGCCTGAAGGCTACCCGCCGGGCAGCGACGTGGCCAACCTGTCGGTCATGGGCTATGCGCCGCAGCAGTACTATACCGGACGTTCACCCCTGGAGGCAGTAAGTATGGGAGTGGACCTGGCGGACAATGACGTGGCTTACCGCTGCAACCTGGTCACCCTGTCCAATGAGCCGGCATATGCCGAAAAGCAGATGCTTGACTACAGTGCCGGCGAAATATCCAGCGCTGAAGCCAGGGAATTAATCCAGGCCATGGAGGCACAGCTGGGCGGGGGAGACAGACACTTTTATCCGGGCATCAGTTACCGTCACCTGATGGTCTGGCGCAACGGCCCGGCCCAGGCCGCCCTCACGCCGCCCCACGACATCTCCGAACGGCGGATTGGTCAATACCTGCCCCAAGGGGAAGGCGCCGCCGGACTGCTGGATTTAATGCAGCAAAGCAACCGGCT
>WQUS01000230.1 GCA_009781965.1 Bacillota bacterium
ATCGTCCAAATCCTTCAATATTTCTTCGCCCACGTTGGGAATATCCCGGGTGATCTCCTCCGGGCCCAGTTTTGTGTCCCGGGCGTCGCACTCGTATTCTTCAATATGAATAGAAGTAAAATAGTCGTCCTTAACCATTTTCTCGCTGACCAGGATGGCATCCTCGTAATTGTAGCCCTCCCAGGGCATAAAGGCCACCAAGACGTTCCGGCCCAGGGCCAGTTCGCCGTAATCAGTGGAAGGACCGTCGGCGATAACCTGTCCGGCCTGCACCCGCTCGCCCTTGTCCACAATGGGCCGCTGGTTAATGCAGGTACCCTGGTTGGAGCGGGAGAATTTAAGCAGCTTATGTTTTTCCTCTTTGCCTTCGTCGGTGCGGAGCACCACCTCGTTAGCGGTCACCCGTTCCACCGTCCCGTCGCTGCCCGCCATCAGCACCACGCCGGAATCCCTGGCCGCGGTATACTCAATGCCGGTGCCCACATAGGGGGACTGGGTCTTTAATAAGGGCACCGCCTGACGCTGCATGTTGGCGCCCATCAACGCGCGGTTAGCGTCGTCGTGTTCCAAAAACGGGATTAACGATGTCGCGATACTAAACACCTGTTTAGGAGAAACGTCCATATAATCCACCTGCTCCGCCGCCACCACCAGGATATCCCGTCCACGCCGGGCGTTAACCCGCGCCTCGGCAAAACGGGAATGCTCGTCCAGAGGCGCGTTAGCCTGAGCGATCACCATCTCTTCCTCTTCATCCGCGGTCAGATAAACAAATTCACCGGTCACCAATTTATTCTGCTTATCCACCTTGCGATAAGGGGTTTCGATAAAACCAAACTGATTAATCCTGGCGTAGCAGGACAGGGAACCGATGAGACCGATATTCGGACCTTCCGGCGTTTCAATAGGACACATCCGGCCATAGTGCGAGTGGTGCACGTCACGCACCTCGAAACCGGCCCGTTCACGGCTGAGCCCACCCGGTCCCAGCGCCGACAGACGGCGTTTATGAGTTAATTCCGCCAAGGGGTTGGTCTGATCCATGAACTGGCTCAGCTGGCTGGAACCAAAAAATTCTTTGATTGACGCCACCACCGGCCGGATGTTAATCAACACCTGGGGGGTAATTACGTCCACATCCTGAATGGTCATGCGCTCCCGGACCACCCGCTCCATCCGGGACAAGCCGATGCGAAACTGGTTCTGCAGCAGCTCGCCCACCGAACGCAGCCGCCGGTTGCCCAGGTGGTCGATATCATCCACCTTACCCTCGCCGTCCATCAGACGCAGCAAGTAGTTAAGGGTCTCGATAATGTCCTTGGCGGTGAGGGTCCGGATAAACTCCCGCGCCACCGGCGCCTCCGACCCCAGCAGCGGATCAAACTCCACCGGTCCGTCCTCGCCTTCGGGATACCGGTACAGCAGCCCGTGCTTTAATTTTTTCTGTATTTTATAACGGCCCACATTGGCCAGATCGTAGCGTTTGGGATCAAAAAACAAGGCGTCCAGCAAAGAACGGGCGTTATCCACCGTAGGCGGTTCGCCGGGACGCAGGCGCTTATAAATTTCCACCAAAGCGTCTTCTTCGGAATCGGTATTGTCCCGAGCCAAAGTTTCCTGAATGTGCCTGTTTTCGTCAAACAGGTCCAAGAGCATGGCGTTAAGCCCGTAGCCCAGAGCGCGGATTAATACCGTAGCCGGAATTTTTCTGGTGCGGTCGATGCGCACAAAGATCTGATCATTAACGTCTGTTTCAAACTCCAGCCAAGCGCCCCGGTTGGGAATAATAGTAGCGCCGTACAGCCTTTTACCGCTGGTATCAATGGTCTCGGCAAAATAAACGCCGGGAGAACGCACCAACTGGCTGACAATGACCCGCTCGGCGCCGTTAATGATAAAGGTGCCCTTGTCCGTCATCAGCGGGAAGTCGCCCATAAATACTTCCTGTTCTTTTACTTCCCCGGTTTCCTTATTAATCAGGCGCACTTTGACCCGCAAAGGAGCGGCATAGGTGACATCCCGTTCCTTGCATTCCTCAACGCCGTACTTGGCGCTGCCCAGATTATAGTCCAGAAATTCCAACACCAGGTTACCGGTAAAATCCTGAATCGGGGAAATATCATGAAAGACCTCCCGCAGTCCGGATTTCAGAAACCAAGCGTATGAATTGCGCTGAACCTCAATCAGGTTAGGCAGTTCCAAAACCTCACGCAGTTTACCGAAACTCCAGCGAACTTTCTTGCCCAGTTGCTCAGGATACATCTACAGCACCACACCCCCACAGAAGTAACAACTATTTCCAAAATGCCAGCTATAAAATAGATCCTATAAATTAGACAACGAAAAGCAAGGTCTTGTTTATACAATCCCTCGCTTATTAAAATTCCTTATCTTGGATATTATTCCCTGTGTTATTATGGCAGATACAACCTCCGCAAGCGGAATTTTTAATCTTTCCCAAAAATAAGGCACAGGTGAGAATTTAGACTGAGATTATGCTCTTGCGAACTGACATCTCTTGAGAGTCGACATCTTGGAATTATACCATGCAATGAAATGCACGTCAAGCAAAATTTAGCAATATACGTAAATAAAATTGCCAAAAAAATTTTACGGTCCATAGATTATACCCCCAAGGATCTGACATAGCCGTCGAATATTATTATTAGTTGTAAGCAACTTCTTTAATTACAAAAAAAATCCGGACTTCCGCAACGGAAATCCGGTAACACAGGAGACAGAAAAGGAGACAGAAAAACCGGGTAAAAAGAAAAAATATAGAAATAGACGTACCTGCATAACACAATAAATGACACGGCTGAACAAAGCGGCTCCCCGGAAGGCCTATCCTGAATCAAAAACAAGATATTCCGCAAGGATAGTCGAGCCTTGTCGACAGGATAGATATGTTATATAATAAACTTACTAAATTACCAATTGTACCAAATTATATCAAGCTTGCAACAAATGCATCACACAGTCGAATTTTCTCCCGGCGGCTGATTTCGATGCAATGAAGCCATGCATTATACAGGAGGCACACGCATGACAACCAATATATTTTATAAGAAAACTTTTGCCCACCAAGCGGCAAGCAAACATACCACCAAAGCTCTTATTATTGCCGACAGCGTAACTACCGGCGACAGGGATGTCAACTACAAACCGCTTTATTATTTCCTGTTCAACGGCATTACCGATGTCCTGGGCCGCGCTACCAACCCGGAAACCATTGCCGCCCTTAAACAGCTCCAATGTGATTCGGAAAACCTTTTTATTGAGCAAACAGAGGAAAAGGGCAATATCACTCCGCTAACAAAGAACAGACCATAGTCTTCACCGTGCCCAACTGGGCAATATCCAAACCGTCAATGGCGCTGACAATCTCCTCCGTCCAGCGCTGCCGCAGCTCAAAATCATCCTGTCCTTCTATCGGCAACACCTCTGCCAAACTGACATGAAGGCATTTGCAAATCAATATCAGTTTATCCAAGCTAATGCCTTTTTTGCCGTTCTCAATATTGGTGATATGCAGAGGCTCGACGCCGATCTTCGCAGCCAGTTCGCCTTGGGTCATGGCATGCCGCTTCCGATACTGCTTAATTTTTTGACCAAGGGTCATATTACTAGCCATAGGATCCACCTCTTCGGATGTACAAAAAACTTGTGAGCGGCTGCAATATTTGCTATTATAAAGGTAACGACACGTTTTGCTGGCGCAGCACCTCTTGAATCAAAGCCTCGTTGCCGCCTTCCGTGGTGATCATCTGCGCCACACGCTTGATAATGTCGAAGGCAATCCAGAGCTGCTCGTGGGTTAACCATTTTAGCGAATTTAGCGAAACAACGGCGTTGGCCGGGCCGGCATTGCCGAACAGGAGATAGTCCGCTGAAACACTCAAAGCTGTGCAAATATTGACGATCGATTCGGCGGAAATACCAGCGCCTTTTTCAATCATCCCCACATACTGTCCGGACACCCCGATCATTTCTCCAAACCGTGCCTTTGACAGCTCGCGCTCCATGCGGAGTTCTTTTACCCGTTCTCCGACCTGTTTCCACATATAAGCGCCTCCGTTCACTAGATACATTCTAATCATACCAAGGCCGGCCATAAACAAGTGTGAAACTTTGAGGGAACAAAATGGAACTATTGATCAGGAACTAGTTAAATATTTAAAAGAGAGGTTGAAGTCCATGAGCCTTGAAAAACCGATGCCCTTACTGCTGATTGAGGACGATGTGGCCGAGTGCGTCAAGTTCAAAGACTGCGCCAACCGCCGGACAGATGTCACCTTCGTCGGCATGACCGCCTCCAGCAGCGAAGGAATAAATTGCGTCAAAACCAGGCTGCCGGAAGGCATTATTCTGGACCTGGAACTGAACAAAGGCCAGGGTTCCGGGCTCCAGTTTCTGTCCGACCTCAAAACAGTGGATTTGGCGCTGCGCCCCATCGTTGTGGTCACCACCAACACCCCCTCCGAAATCGTTTACAACCACGTCCACCACAACGGCGCGGCGCTGGTGTTCTATAAACAAAAATCGGATTACAGCCCCGATATGGTTTTAAATCATTTGCTGGTCCTGCGGCAGTCGATGCACGCCCTGCACGGCGAAATGCCGGAGGACCTGCAAACACCGGAAACGCCGGAAGAGCGGCGCCTCCGCATCACTCAGCGAATCGACGCCGAACTGAGCCTGGTGGGTATCGGCTCAAAGTACAAAGGCCGCAAACATCTCCATGAAGCGATCGAACTTTTACTCAATATTGAAAAGGACGCACCCGAGTCGGTAATCAACCAAGTGGCCATCGCGCACAAAACCAGCTACAGCGCCATCATCCGCACCATGCAGACGGCAATCAACAACGCTTGGGAAAGCACCAGCATTGAAGACTTGCAGACCCACTACACCGCCCGCATTAACTACCGCACCGGCGTCCCGTCCCCAACGGATTTCATTCACTTCTACGCCGACAAAATCCGCAAAACCATATAAAAAATGGCAACAAAATGGCCAATCGAAAGCGTTACTTTCAAGATGAAAGTAACGCTTTCGATTGGCCGGCGCAGTTGTTCCATATTGTACTGTTTTATATCCACACAGATTTTTTTGTTCGTGTGGTATTTTTTTGTCATCAGTTAGCGGAATTTTCATTATCCTGACGAAAAAATGGAGGCGACGCAAATGTGGGATTGGCTTATCCGTATGATCGGCGGTGGACTTTAATCCGAGAACGGAATCTGAACTATCCTGATGAAAAAGGAGGCGACGCAAATGTGGGACTGGCTTATCCGTATGATCGGCGGCGGTGGATATTAAACCGATCCGCGTACCTATATAAAGCAAGAGAAGGTAGCAACAATACCAACTCTTGCTTTTTTATTGGTCATCAAGTACAATCAGCGTGAATAAGATCGAAGGTGAGCGCCATCTACATCCTTATCTATGACATCATTAACATGATGGGTATTCTTTTGAGCTGCTTCTACATTTTTAGCAAAGCTATCCGCTATTCTCCGGCAGCAGCTGACAAAGTTTTTGCAATCTTATGGTGTGCCATGCTGGCGCTAATAACTGCCGTGCTGCCTCCTTGGACTTCTTTTTTCGTGCTAAAGTCTGTTTACGTAGTGGCCTCCATCCTTTTCATCCTTGCCCGGACCAAATTAAAAGGGGATTTAGTTATTTCGGCCTTTCTGCTCGCCTTTGGTATTGCCTATGTCTTATATTTCGTAGCGTCATTTGCCGTAGGACTGGCCTTGATGCCCTTTGCAGCCACCAGCCATCAAGTTGGCACAGTGATCGACCATAACAACTTATTCAGCCTGCTGTTTTATTCCCTCGTTTCCGTCCTGCAGCTGGTCCTGTCCTTCCTGCTCTTCCGGATCAACCGTTTCAAAAACGGTTTCCCCTTTTTACTGCAGCGAAGCGCCATTATCATTTCCCTGATTGCCGCTGGCGTCGTGCTGCTGCTCGCTGCCTGGATCAAGATTATCACCACGTCGGAATACGCCTACAGCGGTTACTTATACCTGACCGGCATCCTGATCAGCGGCGCCGGCGTTTATATTTGGATTAGAAGGGGGATCCGCATGTTCTACAGAAAAAGGCAGGAAGAGCGCGGCATGGAGATTCTGGAGCGGGAATTAGCCGCGGCCAAGGAAGAAATTCGCCGGCTGACCGAACAAAACGACACCCTCCGGGTGGCGAATCACAAAACCAGGCACCGGTTGGCGGCCCTTGAACAAGCGGTGCTCGCCATGTCCGGCGGGGCAATGGAGGCCAGCGAGGAACTGGCGGTCACTTTGGAGGACATCCGGCGGGTAACCCAGGATTATCAGACGGACATCGGTCAACTAACCGGAAAGAATACCTTGCCCGGCACCAAAATTAAGGCCCTCGATGATTTATGCGCCAATTTCGCCTCCCAATTCAGGTCCGCCGGGATTGATTTCAAACTCAGCATCAACGGCAGCATCCCTTACATGGTACAAAATATTCTTGACCAAGGCCAGCTGGAAACCATGGTCGGGGATCATCTGCAAAACGCTATGATTGCGGTAAAGGCCGGCAGCAATCCCTTCCGCGGCGTTTGGGCGCTGCTCGGACTGACCGGAGACAGCTACGCGTTTACGGTATACGACAGCGGTATTTCCTTTACAACGGACACTCTGGCCAGGCTAGGCGCCGGGCGGGTGACCACCCACGCCGCCAATGGCGGCAGCGGTATCGGCTTCATGACCACCTTTGCCGTTATGAAGCAATGCAACGCCAGTTTGCTGATCAGCGAAAAAGAACCCAGCACCGCCGACTATACTAAAGCGGTAACCATCCGCTTTGACGGCCAGGGCCAGTACATCATCGAAACCTACCGCCCCGGCAAATTCCCTCCCAGCGATCGCTACCAAATCGTGGCGACAAACCCTTAAATATTAATATCTTTATTGGCAAAGGTAAAATAATCTCCTGTTCTTTCTTGCCCAAACCAACTCTCCTCATTAGTTATTGGTCACACGTTACTGCTTTTGCATCGAGCCGGCACGCAAAACTATTAACCGTGCGCTCATACTCTCTGAGAAATCGCTTACGGTTAATAGTTTTGCGTGCCTGGGCTACGAGTACTAACAAACACAGGGTCTGACCAGTAACCCTCTTTCCTGCCGGGCGCGCCAAAAAAGCCAACCGTCCCTTGAACAGGTGACGGCTGGCTTACAGATACAGCAGCAGATACAAACGAACACAAAGATTACTTGATTTCGACGGTGGCTCCGGCTTCAACCAAACTGGCTTTGAGAGCCTCGGCTTCCTCTTTGCTGATTCTTTCCTTAATTGGCTTGGGAGCGCTGTCCACCAATTCCTTGGACTCTTTCAGGCCCAGACCGGTAGCTTCGCGCACCACTTTAATAACATTAACTTTTTTATCGCCGACGGCGGACAAAATAACGTCAAATTCAGTTTGCTCTTCCGCGGCTTCGGCAGGAGCGGCGCCGCCGGCGGCAGGCATGGCCACGGCCATGGGAGCAGCCGCGCTCACACCAAATTCCTCTTCAAACGCTTTGACCAGTTCGGCCAGTTCCAAAACGGTAAGACCTTTAACGGCTTCCAGAATTTCTTGTACTTTGGACATTTAATAAACCTCCCTATTTTTAAATAGTTAAAATGCAAAATAGTTTAAACCGGATTTAACCGGCTGCTTCTCCCGCCTTCTTTTCCCGCACGGCGTCAAGCACATAAACCAGGTTTCGCAAGAGTCCCTGCAAAGCGCCCGCAAATCCATACATCGGGGACTGCATGCCACCCAATACTTTGGCCAACAGCACCTCCCGCGAGGGCAAGTCCGCCAGCGCCTTGAGCGCCTGGGCATCCACCACCCGTCCTTCCAGAATCCCCGCTTTTATACTCAACGCTTTAAATTCCTTGGCAAAATCGTTCAGCGCTTTGGCCGGCGCCACCGGGTCATCAAAACCAAAGGTCAGAGCAAGGGGGCCTTCCAGGTATGGATCAAGTTCACTCAAGCCGGCTTCCCGGGCGGCCAACTTAGTAATCGTGTTCTTGGCCACTTTGATTTCGCTGCCCGCTGCCCGCAGCTTACGGCGCAGTTTGGTCATCTCTTCCACGTTCAGGCCCTTGTACTCGGCCAGAATGACTAATTGGGACGCTTCCATTTTTGCCTTTAGCTCCTGCAGAAGCGCTTCTTTTTCCTGTCTGCTGATCGGCAATATGTACACCTCCTTTTGCGGCGCCTAGATTCGCCATTTTTAATTTTTACCCGGCGCACCTCAAATAACGCCAATAAATAAACAATAATTAAACAAATAAACCTCCGGCGCAAACAGCAGCCAGAGGCCCGCAAAGCAAACATTTTCAGAATGCTTTTAGAGTTTCAACTCCGGCCTCGGCTGGCGGCTTTATAGCCATTAAGCCCTGCGGGCGCCGAACTGTCTGTGGCTGGTAAATCATATAAACTTAAAGAGACTTGGGGAAATTTACACGGTAAGCTTTTGCGCATTCACCCTAATACCGGGTCCCATGGTGGAAGACACTGTGACAGCCTTGATATACTGACCCTTGGCGGCAGAGGGTTTAACCCTGATTAATTGCGCCACCAGCGCCCGTAAATTATCCACCAGTTTTTGCGGGTCAAAAGAAGTTTTGCCGATGGGGCAATGAATATTGCCGGCTTTATCCACCCGGTATTCAATCTTACCGGCTTTCACTTCCTGCACCGCACGAGCCACGTCAAAGGTAACGGTACCGGTTTTAGGGTTGGGCATTAAGCCCCGGGGACCGAGCACACGGCCCAGCTTGCCGACCACGCCCATCATATCGGGAGTGGCAATAGCCACTTCAAACCCCAGCCAGCCTTCCTTCTGAATCTTTTCCACCATGTCTTCAGCGCCGACAAAATCAGCGCCGGCCTCTTCGGCCTCTTTTACTTTATCGCCTTTGGCAAATACCAGCACGGTACGGGTTTTACCCGTGCCATGGGGCAATACCATCGCTCCGCGCACTTGCTGGTCCGCATGCCTCGGATCCACGCCCAGCCGGATCGCCGCTTCCACCGTTTCGTCAAACTTGGCTGACGGCAGTTCCTTAATCAACTCCATTGCTTCCGTGAAATCGTAAAGCTTAGCGCGATCAATTTTTTTCGCCGCGTCCTGATACTTTTTACCATGTTTAGGCAATTCTCTAACCTCCCTGTGGTAGTAACGGATATTAATCCTCCCACTGTTTTTCCATTAAATTAAACCAATTATACCACTTCGATGCCCATGCTGCGGGCCGTGCCTTCAACCATACGCATTGCCGCTTCCACGGTGTTGGCGTTCAGGTCTTCCATTTTCAGCTCGGCAATTTCCTTCACCTGGTCTTTGCTTACCTTACCCACAGTTTTCTTGCTGGGCTCCCCGGACGCTGTTTCCAGGCCCGCCGCCTTTTTCAGCAGCACTGCCGCCGGCGGTGTTTTAGTGACAAAAGTAAATGAGCGATCCTCATATACGGTAATCTCCACCGGCACAATCATTCCTGCCTGCTTGGCGGTACGCTCATTATAATCCTTCACAAACTGCATAATGTTAACCCCGTGCTGACCCAGGGCGGGACCCACCGGCGGAGCGGGGGTAGCCTTGCCTGCCGGCACCTGCAGTTTGATAATCGCTGCCACGCGTTTGGCCATAAAGTCCACCTCCTCCGCTGTTAATTGATCTACTGCTAGTTAATCTTCTCGGCCTGATTAAATTCAAGTTCCACCGGAGTTTCCCGGCCAAACATGTTGATCAATACTCTGATTTTGCCCTTATCCAACAATATTTCTTCCACCGCGCCGCCGAAATTCTCAAAAGGCCCGGAAATCACCCGCACCTGCTCGCCAACGGCAAAGTGTACTTTAGTGCGCGGCTCGTCCATTCCCATCTGCCTGATGATTTGCTGCGCTTCCTCTTCATCAAGAGGAATCGGCTTGGAACCGCTGCCCACAAACCCGGTCACCCCGGGAGTATTGCGTACCACATACCAGGAATCATCAGTCATAATCATTTCCACCAAAACGTAACCCGGAAACACTTTGTGCTTAGTTAACTTCTTTTTGCCGTCTTTGATTTCGATCTCGTCTTCCATGGGCACCAGAATCCGGAAGATCTTATCTTCCATGCTCATGGATTCGATTCGTTTTTCCAGGTTCGCTTTGACTTTGTTCTCATAACCGGAATAGGTATGTATGACATACCACTGCCTGCTCATAAATACAAGGGACCGGCGTGAAGCAGGGCCCTCACCTCCCTGTTTATTTTATGAACATGCTCATAATATGACCGAGAATAAAATCAAAAACCCAAATCAGTACGCCGACAAAAACCACGGAAACCAATACCACCACTGTATATATTATGGTTTCCCTGCGATTGGGCCAGTGCACCTTCTTTAATTCATTAAACACTCCGCGGAAAAGCGACTTGGTGTTTTCAACCACATTTGGTCTGGGAACAGCCGATTTTTTCCGACTATCCTTCTTAACCACTTCTTTTCCGGCGCCGGAGCTTTTATCTTTGCTCGGGTTCTTCTCCACAGCTATTTCTGCCACATCCTTACAGGGGCGTTCTCAAAATCCGCCGCTGGTAAATATAATGTTCAGCAAGCTAAGAAACTATCTGGTTTCTTTGTGCACGGTGTGCGTATGGCAAAACCGGCAGTACTTCTTCATTTCAATCCGGTTGGGATCATTTTTCTTGTTCTTGGTTGTCGAATAGTTTCTGCGTTTGCATTCGCTGCAAGCCATGGTTATTCCCACTCTCATGAAAACCACCTCCCTAAACTAAAAAAAGACATACCGCCTTTAACAGGATATTGCCCAAAGGATATTCCAAAAATTCCAACGGGATAAGCACCGCATCATTTTTAAAACCCTCGCGTTAGGGGTACCTGTGACACTTTATCACAATTTCCAAACAGTGTCAAGAAAATTCAACGCCCGGAAACAATTGGGTTACTATCGTGTTACTGGTCAGACCCTGTGTTTGTTAGTACCCGTAGCCCAGGCCCGTAAAGTTATTAACCGTAAGCGATTTCTCGAAGAGTATGAGCGCACGGTTAA
>WQUS01000231.1 GCA_009781965.1 Bacillota bacterium
AGCCCAGGCCCGTAAAGTTATTAACCGTAAGCGATTTCTCAAAGAGTATGAGCGCACGGTTAATAACTTTACGGGCCGGCTCGATGCGAAAGCAGTAACGAGTGACCAGTAACCAATTTGTGTCTATCGGGTTCCAATTTGTTGACTGACGCCTGGGTCCGTGGTATAATGACGCGAAACAAATATGGTTAAAAGTAGAAGCCACTTGCTTCTCACCCGGTGACGCCCCAGCGCAGTCCAAGGGTTAACGTAAAAATATGTTACGGTTATGGCTGTAATAACAGGCCTTCTAACATACCGATACGTTTAAGCGGGTGGAAATCCGCTTTTTATTTTTGCCGGGAGGTGAAATATTATTTCCAAAGATCATCGGATAAATGACCATATCCGAGCCAGAGAGGTCAGAGTTGTGGATGCGGACGGGGGCCAACTGGGAGTGCTTTCCCTAAGGGAAGCTTTGTCCTTAGCCGAAGAAAAACATCTGGATTTGGTTGAAGTAGCGCCGCAGGCCAAGCCGCCGGTATGCCGCATCATGGACTACGGCAAGTTCAGGTACGAACAGAGCAAGAAAGAAAAGGAAGCCAAGAAAAAGCAACGGGTAATTACCGTTAAAGAAGTTAAGCTGCGTCCCAATATCGACGATCATGACTTTGATGTCAAAACTAAAAACGCTGTCCGCTTTTTAAAGGACGGCGATAAGGTGAAGGCTACCATTATGTTCCGCGGTCGCCAGATCGTCCACCCGGAACTGGGCAGAAAACTACTGGTCAGACTGGCCGAAGAGGTCGCCGATCTGGCCAATGTGGAAAGAACGCCCAAGCTGGAAGGCAAAAACATGATTATGATTTTATCGCCCAAACTGCAGCCGCAGCAAACCGAGCAGCAAACTCAGCCGCAGCAGCCTTCGCAGCCGCAGGAGTAAGCAGTGATCAGAGTAATACCTAATTTATCGCCATATAATCTATCGCAATAATGGAAGGAGTGAACCTGCCTTGCCTAAGATTAAAACCCATCGCGGCGCCGCCAAGCGCTTTAAAAAGACAGGAACAGGCAAATTCAAGGCTGAGCATGCATTCCACAGTCACATTCTGGGGAAAAAGAGCCCTAAACGCAAGCGCAATCTGCGCAAATCCTCCCTGGTGCACCAAAGCAACGAGGGCCAGCTGAGGCGCCTTCTTCCCTAAACGAACCAAACGAATTTTCCGCAAAAGGAGGAATTGACATGCCACGGGCGAAGAGCAGTGTGGTTTCCAGAAACAGGCATAAAAAGATTCTCAAACTGGCTAAAGGATACCGGGGTTCCAAGAGCAAGCTGTTCCGGGTTGCCAACCAGCAAGTAATGAAATCGCTTTCCTACGCCTACCGGGACCGCAAGGCTAAAAAACGTGAATTCAGGCGGCTGTGGATAGCCCGCATCAACGCTGCCGCACGGAATAACGGCATGACCTATAACCGTTTTATGAACGGCTTGAAAAACGCCGGTGTGGATATTAACCGTAAAGTGCTGGCCGATCTGGCTGTTAATGACGGCACGGCCTTCGGCCAATTAGTGACCCTGGCCAAAGACAACGCCAAGGCGTAAAATTAAGCGATCGTAGAATTAAGCGGTCATAGTAAAATTAATCGATCATAGTTCCAAACAAGTCCTAACAAGTTAAACTCTAAACAGGCAATAAGCATGGTCAGCACCCATGCTTATTTTAATTACCGGCTTTTAATTTCCGGCGACAAGCGATCGCCGGTAAGCAATTATTGCTTTATGATGGAGGGATGGCCTTGTTGAGCAAAAGTAACCCCCGTGTTAAACTGATCCGCCGTTTGAACCGGCGCCGGACCAGGGAACAGGAAGGCAAGTTTCTGGTGGAGGGAATCCGTTTGCTGGAGGAAGCGCTCCGGGAAAACTGGCCGCTGCGGCAGGTGATTTATACCGCCGAATTAACTGCCAACCCCCGGGGCGCCGGGCTGCTGGAAGCCTTGGCGCAACAGGGCGTACCGGCAGAGCCGGTGGATGAGGAGCTGTTTGCGGAACTGGCGGAAACAGAAACCCCCCAAGGGATTATAGCAGTGGCGGCAATGGCCGGCCGGCCCATTTCGGACCTGCAGCTTATTTTAAACGGCGAGCCTGATCTCCTGGTGCTGGTGGACGGAGTGCGGGATCCGGGCAACCTGGGCACCATCATCCGCTGTGCCGATGCTTACGGAGCAGGCGGAGTGCTGCTGCTAAAGGGAACCGTTGATCCGTATAACCCGAAAACCATCCGGGCCACCATGGGAGCAATTTTTCGCGTCCCCCTGCTGTCGGTGGAAAATTCTGAGCACCTGGCAGAGGCATGGAAAGCAGGCGGCTGGAAACTAGTGGCCGGGGATCCCGCCGCGGATAAGTTGATTCACCATTGTGACCTGACCGGCCGGGTGATTTTGGCTGTGGGCGGCGAAGCCGACGGTTTTTCCGGCAATCTGGGAAGCTTTTTAGATGAAACAGTGCGCATCCCCATGCCGGGCCGGGCAGAATCCCTTAATGCCGGCGTGGCCGCAGGCATCATGCTCTACGAAGCAGTACGGCAAAGGATGAGCCGTTAAGCTCCGGTTGCTTATAATCCAAGAAGACATTCTTCGTAGAAGGCAACACAACCGATGTTATTTATTCTCCATCAGTCATCATAGCTACTCTAAGGTCACTGGCGGCTATCTCCTCCGGGGTCAATATCTCTCGCATAAGTTCCAACGCATCCCCGCCGATAGCGTCCGCTCCCCGTGCGCGCAAATCGGCTAAATTAATTTTCGCCTGCTCTATCGCTTGTTTATATTCCGTTGCGTTACTCATCGTCTTTGCTCCTCTCCCGGTAGTCGGCTAAATTCCGCTTAGCTGTTCTATTTCATATAAGTTGTTGTTCTGTGCCAATAGGCGAAAAAGCCTTGACAGGCCGCATGCTCCGCTTTAGTCTGGTTACAAGAGTCGAAACTCTATTAGAACTTTATTTCAATTGACTATTTCATACTGTTCGCAACTAAGGCTAATAATAAATAACACTTTAGGGGGGAATTATGAGATTAAAAGTATTAGGAACGCAATCTCCATATAATACCAAAGGACATAACTGCCCCGGATTCTTTCTCCAAGATGGTAATGACAGACTATTATTAGATTGTGGCAGCGGAAGTCACAGCTTATTAACTTACCCCGTCGATTTGCAAAATTTATCAGTCATAGTCACCCATCTACATAGAGACCATTATAACGATATCTATAATTTACTATATACATCAGCTGTTTTTCACGACCAAAAAAGAATTGAAAAACCAATTGAAATATATTTACCCCAAACCCCGGCAGCAATTGTAACGGATATAAGCAACGAAAAAAATGCTTTTGCCAAATATCATGAAATTAATGCGGAAAAAACCATCCACATTGGCAATATGAAAATCAATTTTTGCAGAACAGACCATGGGGTAGAAACTTATGCCATAAAAATACAAAACGGAAGCAAAACCATTGTCTATACCAGCGATACATCTTATTCCGCAAAAGATAGAATCGCGGCCTTTGCTCAAAATGCTGATTTGCTAATTTGTGAGTCCAGCCTGCTCAAAGAACACGGGTTTCCGGAAATAAACGCCCATTTAACTGCCGAACAGGCTGGCCGGATTGCAAAATCAGCCCATGTTAAACAGCTGGCGCTAACCCATTTTTGGCCGGAAGAAGATCCGCAAAAATATGTTGCGGAAGCCGGCAAAATATTTGCCAATGTAATGGCCTTAAATGAAGAGCAAATTATCGATGTTGAAATTTGACGTAACAAAACCGGAGCTAACCACCCCGGTTTTGTTATGAAGATTATTACCATTTACACGGTTGTTTATTCAGACTCGCCTCCCACCATCGTTACCTGCTATTTAGACTACAAATAATCTTCCCTAATCGGCGTAAAGGCGTTCACATCTACGGTATCTTCCATGGCGATTGCTTTATGCTGCACATTCGGCGGGATAATCGCAGACATCCCCTGCGTCAGTATTATTTCCTGTTCCCCCTGGTCTCTCTGCAGCAGCAATTTAAGCCGGCCTTGCACGATATAACTTGACTGTTCATGTAGGTGAGTATGCCAAGGCACTTCGGTATCTTTGCGAAAAGTAAACCTAACAATCATCAGGTTTTCCCCAATAGCGAGAGTTTCCCTCTCCACTCCGTCCGCCAGAACCACTTTAGCCACTTTCATCACCTCAATTTTTTTTGCTCAGCAACAACCGGACGCACAAGTTGATTTTGTTTGGGTAGTGTCAGTTTCGTTTG
>WQUS01000232.1 GCA_009781965.1 Bacillota bacterium
ATAGGCATCACCAACCTGACCGACTTCTTGTGCGGCTACCTGCCGGCGCCCCAATGCGCAGACGGGGCCATGGCCGCGCTGGTATTCAAAACCCTGGCCGACCCCTACGTGGGCCGGATGAACTTCCTGCGGGTTTTCCAAGGGACTCTAAATCCGGACTCCGCCGTCTACAACCCCAACCGGGAAAAGGCCGAGCGCATCGGCCAGGTCCTGTTTGTCCGGGGCAAACAGTCGGAGCCGGCCACCCAGGTAAGCTGCGGCGATATGGCGGTAGTGGTGAAACTGACCGAAACCGGTTCCGGCGACACCCTCTGCAATAAGGACAACAAAACCCAACTGAACAGCATCGAATTCCCGGCGCCCAACTACACAGTGGCCATCGCCCCCAAGAGCAAAAACGACGAGGACAAACTGGGCGACGCGGTGCAAAAGCTGCTGGAAGAAGACCCCTCGCTGCGGGTGGAAAAGAACACGGAAACCAAGCAAACCCTGCTTACCGGCATGGGCGAAGCCCACGTCAACATTATGGTCAGCAACCTGAAGCGCCGTTTTGGCGTCGATGTGGTCATGGAAGAACCCAAAGTGCCTTACCGGGAAAGTATCCGCAGTAAAACCGAAGTGGAAGGGAAGCACAAGAAGCAGTCCGGCGGCCGCGGTCAGTACGGCCACGTATGGATTCGCTTTGAGCCGGCGCCCGAAGAAGACTTTGTATTTACCGAAGAAGTATTCGGCGGCTCAGTGCCCAGAAACTATTTCCCGGCGGTGGAAAAAGGCCTCCGCGAGGCCATGCTGGACGGCGTGCTGGCTGGTTATCCCACCGTGGGCGTCAAGGCCACCCTGTACGACGGCTCCTACCACAACGTGGACTCCTCGGAAATGGCCTTTAAAATCGCGGCTTCACTGGCTTTCAAAAAAGCCATTCCGCTAGCCAAACCGGTGCTCCTGGAGCCCATCATGTACGTGGAAGTTTCCGTACCGGATGAGTTTATGGGCGACATCATCGGCGATTTTAACACCAAACGGGGCCGCGTGCTGGGCACCGACCAGGTGGAAGAAGGAACGGTGGTCAAAGCCAACGCGCCAATGTCGGAAATGTTCAAGTACGCCAACGACCTGAAGTCCATGACCCAAGGCCGGGGCCAGTTTAAGATGGCATATCAGAGCTACGAGGAAGTGCCGGCCAACCTGACGGAAAAGATCATTCAAAAGGCCAAGGCCGAAGCCGAGGCGGAAAAATAAGCTTGGAAATAAAACTAAATCCCAAAAGCGTAATCCCTCTCCTTGCCGGGAGGGATTGCGCTTTTGGGATTTTAGAGCAATGATTCAAAATGCCTTTTGGCATAGAGAATGCGGCGTATTTGCACTATGTTCTTAATTACCACGAAGAATACCAGATAGTTTTTCACCTGCAACGCACGGTATCCTTTCGCTCGCAGTTCTGGTGTTTTAAGCAAGGGGCATCGTAATGGCATTTGAGCAAGAGACTCAATTCCCCCAATGATTTCATCGTACAAATTGAGTGCCGCCTGCGGTGAAAGAAAGTTTACATAGTCAACAATGTCATGGAGATCTTCCTGCGCTATCGGCAAAATGCGCAGCTTATACCTTTCCATGGATGTTCTCTCTCAGTTTTTTCGCAAAAGCAAAAAAGTCATCTCCCTGTTCGCCGCGTGCTACTTCGGCTTCGGCTTCGGCTAGCTTGCCATAAAGAGACAAAAGCATTTGCTGCCTTTCATAGTCTTCAATGCTCATAACAACCATATCACCAACGCCGTTTTTTGTGATGTAAACAGGCTCGCGTTCTTTGCGGCAGTACTCCGAGATTTCATTGGCGTTGTTACGCAGGTCCGATATAGGCCGTATGCTTGGCATAACGAGTACCTCCTTCGTAATTTCAATAATAGTATAGCAAAATATTGAGAAAATGCAACCATATATTTTGCTAAATTCAATGGGGATATTCCAGATTTTACTTAACTTTCAAAGTGAAAATGGATAAATCTCACTTAATCCTGTACTTATTTTTTCCATTTCGACAAGAACCTTTCTCTGAAAAGTCTCCTTAAGGCTATAATTGTCGTCACGATAATCATATTCGTAAGATTGAGATATCAGATCGCCTAAGACAAACCATTCCTCTAAAGTAATATTCATGTCTAGCATATTTTGATCACTATAATCTTCGATATCGTGATCATAGAAATAGACTCTAGAAGGAATTAGTATGTCTTTAATATCAATTAACCAAATATCACCTTGTCCATTCTCCGCAAAAACCCAAAAATGTTCTCCCAATTCCTTAAAATCATTGTGTAGAATAGTGTTCGTTTTTATTGCATTTTCGTAAGACATAAACTTAAAATCGCCGTTTATCTCAATATCGCCAATGTTATTGTAGATGTGTAAAATGTCAGCTGGTAATGGAATATTGACACTAATTGGCCTCTCCCTCTTTCGTAAAGCGTTAAAGATTTCATTAAACTTTTTTGCTTCAAGCATCATTAAACCCCCAAATAAACCGTTAATTCATTATCGTCATGGTCTGTTTTTAACTGCATTTGCACTACTTGAACTTATACCTGTCTTTTTGACCACCTTGCATATCCGATTCTTCGGCTATTGTTTCACGACAAATCTTCCTTGGTGATAATTGTATCTGGACCAAATTTTGCAGTAAGCAAATCAATATTAGGCGAAAGATATGTCTTATATTTTTTTACATACAAAAAATTCTTTTTAAATTTTGATAAGAATTTAGATACTTTTTTTGAAAAATCAGCATCGTCAGAACAACAATAAAAGCGACCCTCAAGAAAACTCCCATCTGGGCCTTTAGATGAAAAAGTGTATTCTAAAACAGGACTTCCCCATATGTCCAAGAATTCGTGGATAGCACCATTGTAACGTTCATGCTTTTTATAAACAATATCTTTCCTTCGACTTTCTTCAGCTAACCAGAATCTACGCTTATCTGCTTTCTCATTAAACAAAGTAAAATCTGCTTTTTCATTTGGGATGTCAAGCAATTGCCCAAACACACTCTTTAGAATGTCTGCAATCATTAACCGATCATCTTCTGTTGCATAGAAATATGTCTGTTTACTCATTTACATCCCCCTAAATATTTTCTATGCTTATTTGATGGTGGTTCCCAACCCGGCTGTTTATCTGGATCGATTAGCGTTACTAGACCTTGTTTATCATGGAATATGATTCTTGCATCATTAGTTAGGCGCTGAGATGTTCTTATGTCCATAATAGCTCCGCGTTCTCTTGATGAAGGTCTAAATCCACCTTGATAACGCATATTTCCTATTTGATGTACCTCTTTGATCTGATCTGTAACAGTGTTACGAACTACAACATCTCCGAATCTTGAGGATCCATTTGGCAATTTAATTTTCCCTTCTATTTCTACAAAATCGTCTGGACGTAACGACGATAAATCACTGCGCAAACCTTCTTGAATGCTTCTATGCAGAAAATCTCCTCTGCCACTTAACCCAAACGGATCAATCCACAAATTTGGATTGTCCACATACGCATACAACGTCGGATTATCTCCCAGAAATCCAATTGGATCAGGCTGGGTATAGATCCCCTCTGCCGGCGAGTAATACCGGAAACGGTTGTAATACAACCCCGTTTCCGGATCGTGGTGCTGGCCTTGAAAACGGAAGGGGATGAAATCTACTTCGCCGGTATGCTCCTTTACCCGGCCGTAAATGTCCAGTTCTGCTGACCAAACACATTCGCCTTCGGCGTTGTATGCTCCCACCGGTGTGCCCAGGTAGTCTGATACAATGCTGTAATAGCCCTGATTGGTTAGTTTCGCCAGGGGCACGAAGCCGTCGTTAAAGACCCAGGTGGTTAAGTTGACGTATTTGTATGTGTTGGCGCTTATATTGGCGCCTTCATTTAAGTTGACTTCTTTGCTTGTGTCGGCGCCTTCATTTATGTTGACGTCTTTGCTTGTGTTGGCGCCTTCGTTTGCCTCTCCACTTGTGTCCTCGTTCCCCTCTTCCCACTGGTGCAACAGGTTATTGCCGTCCCACAGGTACTTGGTGGTCTTGGCCGGGATTTTGGTTTCTGTCCGCCGCCCCAGGGGATCTTTTTTGATGATCGTCTGGGCCGGGGTGTGCTTTTCAATCCGCCGGCCTAACGGGTCATACTTAAACGTAACCTCCGTACCATCCGGGCGGGTTACTTTGGCCAGCATACCGGTGGGGTAATAATCATATTGCCAGCTGTCACCGTTGGCTTCTACCTTATGGGTTAAATTTCCTTCTTCGT
>WQUS01000233.1 GCA_009781965.1 Bacillota bacterium
CCGGCGTGATCACAGATTTAATTTTGAATAATTGGGAAGCGACCCTGCTGCAGCATATCATCAGGGAAAACTATTATTATTTCAACGAGGCTGAAAAAGGCGTCATTTTAGATTATGCCCGTAAAAAATTAAATATTTACGGTTATAACCGGAAACATGGCAAAGTCCTTATCTTGCGGCGGCTGACCGAATATCTGGAAGCGAACAATAATATTAACATCGACGGATTTATCCGTTTCCGGCTGAAGGACTATGTGAGCGAGCTTTGTGATATCGCCGATCAGGCGGCGGATGATTTTATTATGGACCGAGAATACCAGGAATTTATCGAGCTGTTGAAATACTTTGTGGAAGTGCAGGACCCGAAAGCGGAACTGGTCCATGTGGTGATAAAACCCAACGGCGCCTTTAAGCTCTTTGACGAGCATGAGCAGGTCATTAACAGCGATTATCTGGAAGAGTTTATGCTCAACATTACCGAAAGCGAAATAAATTACGAAGATATGCTCATTAGCGCCCTGATTACCGTGGCGCCGAAAAAAATAGTCTTTCATCCCGGCGGCGGGATGATGGTCAGCAGCACGGTAGACACCGTACGCAGCGTCTTTGCCGGCCGGGTGACCGTTTGTAGCGGCTGCCCATTATGCGAGCAGGGCGGTAAGTAAAGATTTATTTAAACAATTTAAATGTTTTTGTTTGACAATGGTCAGGCCGGTTAATATAATGAACTGTAAAGATTGAATCACCTAAACAAACGGTAATGATAAAGACGAGTAACCTCCAACCGGAGACTCAGAGAGAGAGCGCCATAGGCTGCAAGCGCTCTTGTCGGCGGGGAGTCGAAAACCACCTTTTGAACCGTTGCCGCAATCTCGAACCGAACCTCGAACCTCGAATTTCGAACCTCGAGAACGGCCGGCCCGGCGCCGTTAACGCCGCTGAGACAAGCCTGCGGGCTTAATCAGGGTGGAACCGTGGGATCGCAATCCTGCCCCTGGCATATAAGCCGGGGGTTTTAATTTATCCGGAAGGGGTACTAAAATGATTAATATCACGCTTAAAGACGGGTCTGTGCGCAGTTACGAACCGGGCGCTTCACTGCTGGAAATGGCCTCCGACATTAGTCCCAGACTGGCCAAGGAAGCCCTGGTGGCCAAGGTGAACGGCCAACTGACTGATTTAAACGCCGGTTTGACCGGCGACGCCCTGGTGGAGTTTTTTACTTTCGATAGTGAAGAAGGCCGGGATGCCTTCAGACACAGTACTTCCCACGTGATGGCCCAAGCCGTGCAGCGGCTTTTCCCGGGGACCAAGCTGGCTATCGGTCCGGCGATTGCGGACGGTTTTTATTACGATTTTGACTCCCCCCATAAATTTACGCCGGAAGAATTGGCCAGGATCGAGGGGGAAATGAACAAAATCATCAAAGAGGATCTGCCCTTTACCCGCGCGGAAACATCCAGAGACGAGGCCTTGAAAAAATTCGGCGACCGGCAGGAGCAGTATAAAATCGAATTGATTGAAGCTTTGCCTGAGGACGTGACCATTTCCTGTTACCGGCAGGGTGATTTTGAAGATCTGTGCGCCGGGCCCCACGTACCGTCCACCGGCCGCCTAAAAGCGGTGAAGCTGCTTAACCTGGCCGGAGCCTACTGGCGGGGAGACGAACGCAACAAAATGCTGCAGCGCATTTACGGGACTGCCTTTGCTAAAAAGTCACAGCTGGATGAATATTTGTACCGGCTGGAGGAAGCCAAACGCCGGGATCACCGCAAACTGGGGGCGGAACTGGATCTGTTCAGTATTCAGGAAGAGGGGCCGGGGTTTCCCTTCTTTCATCCCAAAGGAATGATTCTGCGCAACGAACTATTGAATTTCTGGCGGGAAGAACATAAAAAGCGCGGCTACGATGAGATCAGCACGCCGATCATCCTGGATCGGGGGATGTGGGAACGGAGCGGCCACTGGGATCACTACCGGGAAAATATGTACTATACCAAGATTAATGAAGGGGATTACGCCATTAAACCCATGAACTGCCCCGGCGGGATGCTGGTTTACCGGACCAGGCTGCACAGCTACCGGGAACTGCCCATCCGGCTGGCCGAACTGGGCCTGGTGCACCGGCATGAATTATCCGGCACTTTGCACGGGCTGATGCGGGTACGCTGTTTTACTCAGGACGACGCCCATATCTTCATGCTGCCTTCCCAGATCCGGGACGAGATCGTCGCCGTTATTGACCTGGAGGATTACTTTTATAAAAAGTTCGGTTTTGAGTATCATGTGGAGTTATCAACCAGGCCGGAAAAAGCCATGGGCTCCGATGAAATATGGGAACAGGCTACCAATGCTTTAAAGGATGCCCTGGAAAGTAAGGGCATGAGCTACAAAATTAACGAAGGCGACGGCGCCTTTTACGGGCCCAAGATAGACTTCCATCTCCAAGATTGTCTGGGCCGGACCTGGCAATGCGGCACCATTCAGCTGGATTTCCAGATGCCCGAGAAGTTTGATCTTACTTATGTCGGCGAAGACGGCAAAAAACACCGGCCGGTCATGATCCACCGGGTGGTGTTCGGCAGCATTGAGCGGTTTATCGGTATTCTGACCGAGCATTTTGCCGGCGCTTTTCCGGTCTGGCTGGCGCCGGTGCAGGTGAAAGTGATGCCCATCACCGACCGGCAGCTGGATTATGCCGAAAAAGTGTACCGCGAGCTGGATGACCTGGGGGTCCGGGTGGAACTGGACGCCCGCAATGAAAAGGTTAACTACAAAATTAAAGAAGCCCAGGGGCAAAAGATTCCTTATATGCTGGTGGTAGGCGACCGGGAGGCCGAAGCCGGTACGGTAGCGGTGCGGAGCCGGGGTAAAGGCGACCTGGGCGCGATGGCACTGGAGCGGTTTAAGGAGCAGATGGTCCGTGAAATTAAAGAACGGGAAACGGAAGGTAGCGGCGAACAATAGTATCCGGCGGCTAAAGGAATAAAAAAATTGGGGTGATGTCAGGGAAGATTATGTGTAATCGCAGACGTCGCGAATCAATAATTAGGGAGGATTGTTGTCAATGAGTGAAAAAACCAGTTGTTGCGGTGAAATGTCAATCATCGAACAAGTAAAGGATTATTATGGCAAACAATTACAAGGCACAAATAGCCTCAAAAGCGGTGCGTGCTGCATCGAGACTCCCCCGGCAGAAGTGAGCTCTACTCTTCCCTATATCGCTGATGAAATCAAAGACAGGTTTTACGGCTGCGGTTCGCCTTTGCCTCCGCTGCTTGAGGGAATGACCGTACTTGATTTGGGCTGCGGAACCGGCCGGGATGTCTATGTGGCCTCCAAACTGGTCGGCGAGTCCGGTTGCGTAATTGGCGTTGATATGACAACGGAGCAAATCGAAATCGCTAAAAAATACCAGGACGAACAGCGTAAAATTTTTGGTTATGACCATTCGAATGTTACTTTTCATCAAGGACGCATTGAAGACTTAAAAGCCGTCGGGATTGAGGATAACAGCATCGATGTTGTTATTTCTAACTGCGTAATCAACTTATCGCCAAACAAGGAGCAGGTTTTCAGAGAGATTTATCGTGTTCTGAAACCGGGTGGGGAGCTATATTTTTCGGATGTTTTTGCCGATCGGCGCATCCCCGCAGAGTTATCAATTGACCCTGAATTGCGCGGCGAATGTTTGGGCGGCGCTTTATATGTGGAGGATTTTCGCAGGCTTATGACGGCAGTCGGGTGGTTAGATTTTCGCTACACAAACATAAGGGAGTTTGATATTACCAGTGAAAATATAAACCGCAAAATAGGCTTTGTCACATTTACTTCGCGTACTGTGCGGGCGTTCAAACTGGACGACTTAGAGGATATTTGTGAGGATTATGGTCAAGTGGCTTATTACAACGGTCAAATTCCGGGACATCCGCACTTTTTTGACCTTGACGACCATCATCGCTTTTTTATGGGCAGACCCATGCTCGTATGCGGAAATACGTCATCTATGCTTTCTAATACCCGCTTTGCTAAGGTCTTTAAGGTAACTGACCGCATCGCACATTTTGGCGCATTTGCAGGTTGTGGGTCGGGCAGTGTTTCTGCTGCAAACGACACTGACACTACCCAAACAAAATCAGATTGCGCGTCTGGTTGTTGCTGAGCAAAAAAACTGAGGTGATGAAAATGGCAAAAGTGGTTCTGGCGGACGGAGTGGAGAGGGAAACTCTCGCTATTGGGGAAAACCTGATGATTGTTAGGTTTACTTTTCG
>WQUS01000234.1 GCA_009781965.1 Bacillota bacterium
GCCAACTGCCGGCGGCGTCTTTAATTTTACTGTTAAGGCTACCAATGGCGCAGGCAATGTTACAAAAGCCCTTTCTATCAATATTGCATCTTTGCCCCCAACTACGACAACCCCGCCCACAATAACTACAACCACATTACCCGGCGGCACAGTTGGTACGTCGTACAGTCAAACGTTAGCGGCAACGGGCGACCCGACTATTACCTGGAGTGTGGCCAGCGGCGCCTTGCCGGGAGGTCTAAGTCTTTCTCCCACTGGGGTGATTTCAGGAACCCCAACCGCCGGCGGCGTCTTTAATTTTACCGTTAAGGCTGCCAATGGCGCGGGCAATGACACAAAGGACCTTTCTATTAATGTTACTGGCCAAGCATCAATAGGTGCAGGTGTTGCAATTACACCGGTCACTGCCTCGGTACAGAAAGGCACAACTCAGACATTTAGCGCAATAGTTTGGGAACTACCGCAAACCGTGACCTGGAGTGTCAGCGACAACAATAGCAGCGGCACAACGATCGACAGCAACGGCGTGCTCACTGTTGCCGCCAATGAAACAGCTACCACACTGACGGTTACGGCGACATCAACGTTAGTTACCTCCATACACGGCACAGCAACAGTAACGGTAACGCCAGCAGCACCAGCACCTATCGGAGGTGGAGGCGGTGGAGGAGGCGGCGCAATCAACTACACCGTGTCCTTCAATACCAACGGCGGCGGTACTATTAACAGCCAAAAGATAGCTAGCGGCGCCAAAGTATCCCAGCCGGCTGATCCGGTGAAAGACGGCTATACTTTCGCCGGTTGGTACACCGATCAAAAGCTGACAACAAAGTTTGATTTTACGAAAACCATTACCGGCAACATCACTCTGTATGCTAATTGGACATCAAACTCAACCAAAAAAGAAACAACTCCACAGCTAGCGCCGCCGACGACCACCACAACGACACCGGCGCCGACATTGCAGCCGCCTACCGGCTCGCAAAATCCGTTTCGCGATGTCCAAGCAACTGATTGGTTTTACGGTGATGTGCAATACGCCTTGAGCAACAATTTATTCCAAGGCACATCGGCAACTGCCTTCGCTCCCAACGGTCCAATGACCAGAGCCATGTTCGTCACGGTTTTATGGCGGGCGGCGGGAAGTCCGTCGATAGGCGGGAACAATCAATTCAAGGATGTACAGGCCAATGCATACTACGCCACAGCAGTAAGCTGGGCGGCGCAAAACAAGATCGTTCTTGGTATCAGCAACAGTTCGTTTGCTCCCAACAGGCAGGTTACCCGTGAGCAGATGGCGGCGATCCTCTACCGTTACGCGCAGTTTACCGGCAGCGCCTTGTCCGGTACCGTGGCGGACAAGCAGTTTGCCGACCTAAACAAGATCAGCGATTATGCAAAAAAACCGGTAAACGCTCTTGTGGCTCGGGGTATCGTAAGTGGCAAACCGGGCAATCTGTTTGATCCCCAAGGCACAGCCACCCGCGCCGAAGTAGCCTCTATGCTGCACCGCTATATGGTATCAGCGTAGCAATAGCGATGCTATAGCGATCAAAAGTTACTTTGAGGAATACTCTTTTTTGAATAACTAAGCCAGACCGGGTGCCCTTACAGCTATTACAAGCTGCGCGGGTACCCGGTTTCTTATTAGCAGCCAATCTTTTAACCCGCTGCTCTTTGTGATATACTACCGGAGAGAAAATGGAGCGTGGTAAAGATGATCCAGAGCAGGCTGCCTACCGGACTTTTGGCGGTTGATCCCCGGAAGCCGGAAAAATACTCAATGCAAAAAGCCTGTGCCATCCTGCTGGCCGGGGGGCTGGTGGCCTTTCCCACGGAAACTGTGTACGGTTTGGGCGCCAATGCTTTGGACGAGCGGGCGGTGGCCCGGATCTTTGCGGCCAAAGGCCGGCCGGCGGATAACCCTTTAATTGTTCATTTTGCTGCTGCGGCTCGTTTAAACCCTTTCTTTAAGCGGCTGCCGCCAATGGCTTGGCTGCTGGCGGAGCGTTTCTGGCCCGGACCGCTGACCTTGGTTTTAAAGAACGACTATGGATTTTCTGCGGCAGTCACGGGCGGTTTGGGCACGGTAGCCGTACGGGTGCCCGCCCATCCCGTGGCCCTGGCTTTGCTCGGCGCACTCGGAGTCCCTGTAGCCGCGCCCAGCGCCAATGTTTCCGGCCGCCCCAGCCCCACCACGGCGGCCCATGTGTTGGATGACCTGGAAGGCCGCATTGACCTGGTGCTGGACGGCGGCCCGGCCTGGTTGGGGGTGGAGTCTACCGTGCTGGATCTGACGGGGGAACGGCCGGTGCTATTGCGGCCCGGCGGGGTCACCCTGCAGCAGCTGGAGGCGGTGGTTGGGCCGGTAAGCCTGGATCCGGCGGTTAATGATCCGGCGTGGGCTGAAAGTGAAAATGAAGGTGAAAGTGAAAGTAAGCAGCCCCGTTCGCCGGGCATGAAATATACTCATTACGCGCCTAAGGCCCGGGTGCTTCTTTTTGACGGCGCTGACAGCGCCGGGGTGGCCGCTAAAATCCTGGCGGAGGCGGCGGCCCTGACCGGCGCCGGACAGCGGGTGGGTATTCTGGCCTGCCGGGATCACGAATCAAGCTATCGGGAGCAGGGATATGACGTTATTGCAGCCGGCTGGCGGGAGGATCCGGCCCCTTTGGCCGCCTCTTTGTATGAAGCGCTGCGTTGTTTCGACCGGATACCGGTGGATGTGATTCTGGCCGAGGGCGTACCCGCCCGGGGGCTGGGGCTGGCGGTAATGAACAGATTGTTTAAAGCGGCCGGCGGAAATGTGGTTAAAGTATAATGTGGTTAAAGTATAAAGAGACGCATAAATATTGGGTAACCGGTTGATCTGGCTGGAGGGCTGACATTGGCCATTTATACGGTCTTCGCTTTGGCGGTGGCCCTGGGCGCCGACGCTTTTTCCGTTTGTTTGGGGTTGGGGATGGCCGGAGTTACCAGACGCCAAATCCTGTTAATTAGTGTTACCGTGCTTGTTTTTCATATCCTGATGCCTCTGATTGGCTGGTATGCAGGCGGCCTTGCCGGAACGGTGGCCGGCCGGGCCGCTTCTGTGGCGGGGGCTTTGCTGTTGCTTTATTTGGGGGGCAAAATGGTACGTTCCTTTTTAACCGCCGGCGCTGCCGCCCCCAAAGTGGTGCTGTTAAATACCTGGGGTTTGCTGCTGTTGGCGGGCAGTGTCAGTATGGATGCCCTCAGCGTGGGTTTCTCACTGGGGACCAGACAGGTAAACTTGCTGCTGACCGCCGGCATTATTGGGCTGGTGGCCGGGCTGATGACCGTCGCCGGTTTGCTGTCGGGGCGGTTTGTCGGCGCCAGGGCAGGCGAATGGGCTGTGCTGGCGGGCGGGATATTGTTGGTGATTATTGGGCTGCGGATGATGATGCCCTGAGAAAGTTGGGACCGGAATGGCGTTAAAAAAATTAGCCGGGAAGAAAACCGAGGAGAAATCCGGGCAGAAATCACAGAAGAGAATATTATTTGTCTGTACCGGCAATACCTGCCGCAGCGTTATGGCTGCCGCTCTGGCCAGACAGGCGCTGGCGGCCAAGCCTTTGGCCGGGGCATCGGTGGAGATTGGCTCGGCCGGTTTGGCGGCTCTGCCCGGAGACGGCGCTTCCCCGGGCGCCATAACTGTGATGGGGGAAAAGGGCGTTGATTTGCGCGGTCATGGCGCGGTTTTGCTGACCAGGCGTGATGTCGAACAGGCTGATCTGGTGCTGACCATGAGCGCCGGGCACCGGGAGGCTCTGGTCCGGTTGGCGCCGCAATGCGCCGGTAAAATACACACTGTGGCCCAATACGCCGGCCGGCACGGCGATGTGCCGGATCCTTTTGGCCGGGATGACCAGGTTTACCGTCAGGTAGCCGCTCTTTTGGAAACTCTGGTTGTTGCGGCGCTGCGGCGGTTGGGGGAGGAATGGGCGGCTGAAAAAATATAATTTGTGATTTGCAACAGGAACTGCCGTGAATTTTGTAGAATACTCTTAAGTTCATAGAATACCCTTAAGTTAAATATCCTGCGACGGGGAAGTGTTGCTATTGCGATTGGCCATCGGCAGTGATCATGGTGGTTTTCATTTAAAATCAGAAATAATAGCTTATCTGACCGAGCAAAATATTGATTATTATGATTTCGGCGCTTATTCCACCGATGCCGTGGATTATCCCGATTGCGCCGCGGCAGTGGCCGAAGCGGTAGCCGGGGGCGAGTTCAGCCGGGGCATCCTTTGCTGCGGCACCGGTATTGGAGTCTGTATCGCGGCCAACAAGGTGGCTGGCATCAGGGCTGCCCTATGTCATGATACTTTCTCGGCCCGGATGGCCGGAGAGCATAACAATGCGAACATTATTACTCTGGGCGAGCGGGTCATCGGGCCCGGTCTGGCCAGAGACATTGTCGGCGCTTGGCTGGCCGCCCGCTTTGCCGCAGGCAGGCATGCCCGACGGATCGAAAAAATTACGGAAATGGAAAAGAAGCAAGGTGGGAAGAGAACATGACTTTTTACCGCCCTTTGGCCGAAACGGATCCCGAAATAAACCGGATTATTCAGCTGGAGTTGGGCAGACAGCGCGATACCTTGGAACTTATTGCTTCCGAAAATATTGTCAGCCGGGCCGTTATGGAGGCCCAGGGTTCGGTGCTGACCAATAAATATGCCGAAGGATTGCCGGGCCGGCGTTATTACGGCGGCTGCGAGCAGGTGGACGTGGCCGAGGAATTGGCTATCGAACGGGCCAAAAAGCTTTTTGGCGCTCAGCACGTTAATGTTCAGCCCCATTCCGGTTCCCAGGCCAATATGGCGGCGTATTTTGCTTTGCTCGATCCCGGCGACACGGTTTTGGGCATGAATCTGGCCCACGGCGGCCACTTGACCCACGGCAGTCCGTTGAATTTTTCCGGCCGTTATTTCAAAATTGTTTCTTACGGGGTAGACGAAGGAACCGGCCGGATTGATTATGATAAAGTCTTGGAGACGGCTTTGGCCTGTAAGCCCAGGCTGATTATGACCGGAGCCAGCGCTTACTCCAGGGAGATTGACTTTGCGCTGATGGGGGAAATAGCCAAACAGGCCGGGGCTTACCTGGTGGTGGATATGGCGCATATTGCCGGTCTGGTGGCGACCGGTTTACATAGCAATCCGGTGCCCCACGCCGATGTGGTTACCTCCACCACCCACAAAACGCTGCGCGGGCCCCGGGGCGGCTTGATTTTATGCAAGGCGGAGTACGCCGCCAAAATAGACAAAGCTGTATTTCCCGGTATTCAAGGCGGACCGCTGATGCATGTGATTGCCGCCAAAGCCGTGGCTTTTGGCGAGGCTTTGCAGCCCGGTTTTAAGGCCTACCAGCAGCAAGTGGTCAGCAATGCCAAGGCCCTGGCCGCGGCCTTGATGACGCGCGGCTTTAAGGTGATCTCCGGCGGTACCGACACTCATATGGTGCTGGTGGATCTGCGCAATAAAAACATTACCGGCCGGGATGCCGAAAAAGCCTTGGATCAGATTGGGATTACCGTGAACAAAAACGCCATTCCCTTTGATCCGCAGCCGCCCGTAGTCACCAGCGGCATCCGCATCGGCACTCCCGCGGTAACCACCCGGGGACTGCAGGAACCGGAAATGGAGCAAATTGCGGAAATGATCCACATGGTGATCAGTCAAGGCGCAGATGACTCCAGCCGGCAGCAGGCCGCGGCAATGGCCGCCGCTCTGTGTCACCGCTTTCCTATTTATGAAGAAGGTGGAGTGGATGGTCCGTCCAGCCTGGGATGATTATTTCATGGAAATAACCGACACGGTGGCGAAGCGCTCCACTTGCCTGCGCCGCCAGGTGGGTGCGATTATTGTGCGGGATAACCGCATTTTGACCACCGGCTATAACGGCGCTCCCGCCGGATTGGCCCATTGCCTGGAAATTGGCTGTCTGCGCCAGCAGCAGGGGATTCCCTCCGGGGAACGGCATGAGTTATGCCGCGGTTTGCACGCCGAGCAAAACGCCATTTTGCAGGCGGCGGTACATGGGATTACCATTACCGGGGGCGTCTTTTACGTCACCCACCAGCCCTGCGTGTTATGCGCTAAAATGATGGTTAACGCCCGGGCGGCGAAGGTGGTTTACCGGGGCGATTACCCGGATCCGCTGGCCCTGGCTATATTGGCCGAAGCAAACATTCAGCTTCTATCTCGAAGTTCGACGTTCGAAGTTCGAGGTTCGAATCTCTAACCGTGAATCTCGAGTTCCGAAGTTAGAATCTCGAACATTGAACATTGATACCGAACCTTGAGAATGTGCTATTTCTAATGAGTTGGTGTTTTCGAACCTCGAATCTCGAACTTCGAACCTCGAAAAGAGGTGATCGGCAGTGCGAAAAAAAATTGTCGCCTTGCCCAGACTGAACAACCTGACTCCCACCATGGAGTCCACGGCGCTCAAGCTGATGGAGGAGGCCGGGGAACTGGCCCAGGCCATTGGCAAGCTGCGGGGCATGAGCGGGGAGCGTTGCGTTGTCGGCGACGGGGAAGCGCTGGACCGGATTACTAAGGAATTGCTGGACGTGGCTCAGACAGCCGTCTCCATGATGTTCGTTTTGGAAGAACACTACGGGGTCAGTATTGATAAAGCTTTGGACGAGCATATTGCCAAGCTGGTCCGCAAGGGTTACCTGGTGCCAGGTGATGATCATTAAGGCAAGTATCCCTTCGGGGCGCAGGCAGGCAAATACATTTGCCTTAGCTTGTGCCGGGAGTTCGCTTCGGAAGCGCGCTCCGGGCATTAAAGAACGAAATTGAAGAACGAAATTAATTCAGGCATAGGATCAGAGTGTGGTTACGCCATGCTCGTTTTAATTTTCCCCGGGGGGGTTGATTTTGCGGAAAGTTTTAGCGGTATTTGGCACCAGACCCGAGGCGATCAAGATGGCGCCCCTGGTGAAGCTGCTGCAAAAGGATGAAACTCTGGACTGCCGGGTGGCGGTGACCGCCCAGCATCGGGAAATGCTGGATCAGGTGCTGCGGTTGTTTGCCATCCGGCCCGATCATGATTTAAACATTATGCAGGCGGGGCAGACGCTGTTTAATATCAGCGTCCGGGCTTTGGAGGGTCTGGGGCCGGTGCTGGAAAAGGAACGGCCGGATCTGGTACTGGTACACGGCGATACCACTACCACCTTTGCCGCCGCGCTGGCGGCCTACTATCTGCAAATACCGGTGGGCCATGTGGAAGCGGGACTGCGCACCGGCAACCGCTACTCGCCCTTTCCGGAAGAGATGAACCGCCGTCTTACCGGCGGGCTGGCGGACTGGCATTTTGCCCCGACTGCCGGCGCCAGGGCCAATCTTTTGCGGGAAGGGGTGGCGCCCGAGCACATTTTTGTGACCGGTAATACCGTTATTGACGCCTTATTGGCCACGGTGCGTCCGGAATACCGGTTTGGCGAGCCCCTGCTGGACGGGATGGATTTCCGGCGCCGCCGGGTGCTGCTGGTAACCACCCACCGCCGGGAAAACCTGGGCGAGCCCATGCGGGGCATCTATCTGGCCCTGCGGGATATTGTGGAGCAGTTCGCTGATGTCCAGGTAATCTTCCCGGTGCATAAAAATCCGGCGGTGCGCCGGGTGGCTGAGGAAGTATTGGGCGGCTCGGAGCGGGTGCACCTGTTGGAGCCGATGGATTATGAACCTTTTGCCAACCTTTTGTCCCGCTGCTACCTGGTATTTACTGATTCCGGCGGATTGCAGGAAGAGGCCCCCTCTTTGGGCAAACCGGTGCTGGTACTGCGCAATACCACCGAGCGTCCCGAGGCGGTGGACGCCGGCACAGTGCGTCTGGTAGGCACGGACCCTGCCGTTATCCGGGCCCAGGCCCGGCGCCTCTTAGAGGATGGGAACTATTATCGCGCCATGTCTGAAGCCGTGAATCCCTATGGGGACGGGCAGGCCTGCGCGCGGATTGCCCAGGCCGTCAGGTATGCTTTGGGGCTGTCCGCCGCACGGCCCGGGGAATTTAATCCTTAACTTTTTGCATTATTGCATTGCCTTTAGGCTATTATATTAAAGGTCAGCCAGCTGCTCCTTGCAAAAATGCATTGCCAATGCATTTTTGCAAGGAGCAGCTGGCTATTTTAAGAGATATTTTAAGCTGTATGGGGTTAAAATAGCTTAACGGCCTTAGTTAATCAGCCGCTATTTAGCACAGCACGGCGGGGAAGTTGTCACTGTTCACGCGTTACTGTTTTGCATTGAGTGGTACGCAAACGATTTTTTAACAATGCTGGCATAGTTATTGCTTTATGTTTTTAAACAGGGTTTAAACAGGCCTGAACAGTGTCTTAGTTAATACCATTAAAACCGGGAGGGAATAAACAATGGATTTTGCGTTGACGGAAGAACAACAAATGGTTCAAGATATGGCCCGCAATTTTGCAGAAAAAGAGATTGCTCCTTTTGTTGAGGAGGATGAAAAAAATCACTACTACCGCCGAGAAATATTGACCAAAATGGGCGAGCTGGGCCTGCTGGGCTGGAGTTTGCCCGAGGAATACGGCGGCAACGGCATGGGCTGGATGGAAGGCGTTATCGCTTTGTATGAAATAGCCAAAGTGCATACATCCTGGCGGCTGGCCATCAGCGGCAACTGCTGGGGTCCGGCAATGACCATCAACGAGTATGGCACCGAAGCGCAAAAAGAACAGTATATTCCCGGGTTGTTGGATGGGACCTCGGTAGGCAGCTTCGCCATCACCGAAGCTAATTTCGGTTCCGATGTGGCCGGCATGAAAACGACGGCGGTGGATAAGGGCGATCACTGGCTGATTAACGGCAGCAAAATGTGGATTTCCGGCGGGCACACCTCTGATGTGGGACTGCTTTATGCCGTCACGGAAAAGGGCGCCGGCGCCAAAGGTTTATCCTGCTTCATTATTGATTACAATAACACCCCCGGCATCACCAGGGTGCCGATTTTAGATAAAGTGGGCATGTGGCCCGCTCCCACCTCGGAACTGATTTTTGAAAACGCCGTAGTGCCCAAGGAAAATTTACTGGGCGGGCTCAACAAGGGCTTTTATATCTGCATGTGGCAGCTGAACAACACCCGCATGGGTTGCGCCACCGGCGCCGCCGCTCTTTCCAAGGCTTGCCTGGAAGGTTCCGTGCAGTACGCCAATGAGCGGATTCAGTTCGGCAAACCGATTGGCAAACACCAGATGATCCAGGCCCAGATTGCCGACATGCTGCTGGAAGACGAAGCGGCCAAGTATCTGGTTTATCACGCCGCTTGGCTGAAAGATAATAATCTGCCCAGCCAGCAGGCCACTTCCATGGCCAAACTGTCCGGCTGTAACGCCGCCGTTCATGCGGCCAACCTGGCGATGAAGATTTACGGTTCTTACGGCTACTCCAATGAGTATCCTTGTGGCCGGTGGCTCCGCGACGCCAAACAGTTTGAAACCCTGGAAGGCACCTCCAATATGCACATGCAAATTATCGCCAATATCGAACTTGGTTATGCTCCCAACCGTTAAGAGTTAAACGTACCATTAAATATAATTGTTTTGAAACTGATATAAATTTAGGAGGTTACTATGAGTCAGAAATATGATGAGCTAAAGCGCAGAAGAGAGGAAATCTACCAGATGGGCGGCGAAAAAGCCGTCGCCAAACAGCATAAGGATGGGAAGCTGACCGCCCGCGAGCGGGTGGAGTATTTCTTTGATCCCGGTACTTTCACTGAAATCGGCACCTTTGTCCGGCACCGCATCACTAACTTTGGCATGGCCAGCAAAAACGTGGCCGCCGAAGGGGTTGTGTGCGGCTACGGTAAAGTCAACGGCCGCATGGTGATGGTGGGCGCCGAGGACTACACCGCTATGGCCGGTACCTTTGGCGAATACCACGGCAAAAAATTTGCCGCCGCTATTGACATGGCTAAGGATATGGGGATTCCCTTTATTGGCCTGAACGACTCAGGCGGCGCCAGGCTGCAGGAAGGGATTGATACTCTGGAGGCTTACGCCTGGCTGTTCAGATCCCAGAACCTGGCTTCCGGGATTATTCCGCAAATCGCGCTGCTGCTGGGCCCCTGCCTGGGCGGACAGGCTTACCACCCGGTTATGCAGGACTTCGTTATTCAGAGCCGCACCCACGGTTACATGGGTATTGCCGGCCCCGCTTTCGTAAAAACCCAGCTGGGTATTGACATCGACCTGGAAACCCTGTGCGGCGTGCAAGCCCACGCCGTTAAATCCGGCTGCACCCACATTGTGGCCGGCGATGATAAAGACTGTCTGGACAAGACCAAGGAACTGCTGGCCTACCTGCCCCAGAACAACACGGAAAAGCCGGCCCGGGTGGACACAGGGGACGACCCCACGCGTCTGGTGCCGGAATTGGACGGCATGATTCCCGAGCAAACCATGTATCCCTACGATATGCATGAGGTGATTGCCAAGCTGGTGGACAACGGCGTGCTGCTGGAAATCATGCCCGACTTTGCCAAAAACGTAATTGTCGGTTTCTGCCGCTTCAACGGCCGCAGCACCGGGATCGTGGCCAGCCAGCCTAACTGGATCGGCGGGGTTATCGATTGCGACGCCGCGGACAAGGTAGCCAGATTTGTCCGGTTCTGCGACCTGTTTAATATTCCGCTGGTGAACCTGCATGACACGCCGGCTTACATGATTGGCCCCGATCAGGAGTGGAAGGGTATCCTCCGCCACGGCGCCAAAATGCTGTACGCTTATATCGACGCCACCGTGCCCAAAGTAACGGTGATTATGCGTAAATCCTTTGCCGGCGCTTATCTGGGGATGTGCTGCAAAGATACCGGCGCGGATATCGTTTATGCCTGGCCGGAAGCCACCATTACCATTGTGGGGGCTGAAACTGCCGCCAGCGTAATCTTCGCCAAGGAAATCAAAAATGCGGAAGATCCCGCCGCGGTGCAAGCCCAAAGGGTGCAGGAATACC
>WQUS01000235.1 GCA_009781965.1 Bacillota bacterium
CAGGAGCAGCAACCGGCGGCGCCAAAGCCGCCGGAGCCGGCGCAGCAGGGGGTTAACGTGAAACTGGCTGTTACCGACAGGAACTGTTGGATGCGGATCGTGGTGGACGACACTAAGGCCTTTGAGGGGGAAGTGCCGCCGGGGGCTAAGAAAGAGTTCCGGGGCAATAACAGCGTTTTTGTGCGGCTGGGTGACCCGGGCGCCGTGCAGGTAACAGTCAACGGTTATGTTTACGGTTTTTTAAGTACGGAGAGTAAACCTTTGGATCGAACCTTTACGGCGGGAGAAGGCGGAGGGAATACCTGATTAAAATGTGCGTCAATAATCATTGGCGCGCTTTTTGTGTATTGACTTTAGCTGAAGAAAAGGTGTCGTTGATGGCATATAACATTGGTTTTATCAGTCTGGGCTGCGCTAAAAACAGAGTGGATACGGAAATTATGCTGGGTTGTCTGCGCCGGGCGGGGTATAATTTGACCAACCTGCCGGAAGAAGCGGATCTTATTGTCCTCAATACCTGCGGTTTTATCACTGCCGCTAAAGAAGAGTCCATCGCCGCCATTCTGGAGGCGGCCCGGTTAAAGAAAACCGGCCGGCGCGTAAAGATATTGGTGGCCGGCTGTCTGGCCCAGCGGTACGGCAGGGAACTACTTGCCGAAATGCCGGAAATTGACGGCGTCATGGGTACCGGCTTGGTACCGGAAATTGTTGCTGTGGCGCATCAGGTTTTGGCCGGGGAAAGACCAATGGCGGTGTTGGCTGCCGGTTACGAATATCCAAGCTCAGGGGCAAGGGTTTTGACTACGCCCGGCTATAGCGCTTATCTAAAGATTGCCGATGGTTGCGATAACCACTGTACCTACTGTGCCATTCCCGGTATCCGCGGTCCTTACCGCAGCCGGCCTCAGGCAGAAATTATTGCGGAAGCCAGGACCTTGTGCGCTCAGGGGGTGCGGGAACTGAACCTGATGGCTCAGGAAACCACCCGCTATGGGATTGATCTGTATGGCCGGTATAAACTGGCCGATTTACTGACCCGGTTGGAGCAAATTGAGCAGTGCCGTTGGATCAGGCTGTTATACTGCCATCCTGATTCTCTGACGGAGGAATTAATTGCCGTAATGGCGGATGGGGAGAAAATCTGCCGTTACCTGGACTTGCCTCTGCAGCATGCCAATCAGCGCATCTTGCGGCTGATGAACAGAAAAGGTTCCGGCCCGGAGTTGTTAGAACTAGTGGGAAATTTGCGCCGGTCTTTGCCCGGTTTAGTGCTGCGCACAACTTTTCTGGTGGGGTTTCCGGGGGAAACCGAAGCTGAATTTGAAGAGTTGCTGGACTTTATGAGCTTGGCCAAATTTGAACGGGCCGGTGTTTTCGGCTTTTCGGCGGAAGAGGGCACCGGGGCGGCGGCTTTACCGGAGCAGATTGACGAGTCGATTATTGCGGAGCGGGTAAGCAGAGCGATGGCGCTGCAACAGAAAATTTCCCGGGAACTGAATAAGGGGCTGCTGGGGCGGGAACTGACGGTGCTGGCGGAAGGCTGGGACGACGAGCAAAGCCTCTATTGGGGCCGTTGGGAAGGCGACGCTCCGGAAACAGACGGTAAGGTTTTTTTTGCCGCGGCAGAGGAAGTTGCGCCCGGCGAATTTGTAACGGTTAAAGTGCTTGATGCCGGCGAGTATGATTTGACGGGAGTCCAACTGTAATGAATCTGCCCAACCAACTGACTTTACTACGCATTTTAATGGTACCCGCCCTGCTGGTTGTAAGCACCTTCCGTTTGCCGATGGGCGATTATATTGCCGCCGGCGTATTTATTCTGGCGGCCTGCACCGACGGGCTGGATGGTTACATTGCCCGCAGAAAGCAGCAGATTACCAGTCTTGGCAAACTTTTGGACCCGCTGGCGGATAAACTGTTGATTTCCGCTGCTTTGATTGCTTTGGTGGAGCTGGATCGCCTGTCCGGTTGGGTGGCTGTGCTGATTGTCGGCCGTGAGTTTGCCGTGACCGGTCTCCGCTCTCTGGCGGCGGCCAAGGGCGTTATTCTGCCCGCCAGCAAATTGGGGAAAATTAAGACCATTACGCAAATTGTTGCCATTGTGGCGATGCTCCTTCCCGATCTGTCCTTTAACCTGGTTAATATTAACTTTGCCAACTTAGCCATGGGGACGGCGGTTTTTTTTACCCTGTGGTCCGGTATGGATTATTTCCATAAAGCAGGCTCTCTCTTTAAGGAATGATCCGGTAACAGCCCGGGAGGTTGTTGGCGACATTTCCCTGCAGGTTTATTGACCGGGACATGCAATTATTCATTGTATGTCCCTTTATTGTGGTCCGGAAACTCTTTTCTGTAACTTTGCATCCTTACATAAGCGGAAAGGGATGAGCAGATGCAGTGGCAGGGCATTAAAATACCTGTGGTCGCGCTGGCGCTGGTAATTGCACTGGCAGCCTTTTTTGGGTCCCATTGGCTTTATAAAAGTTTAAGTTTTGAAGAGCCGCTGAAAAAAGAGCTGGACGCCAACAAGCTGGTGACCGGCTATACCATTGAAGATTCCGGCGCCGGCCAATACCAGGTTTCGGTGGCCATGAAAAAGACCGGGAACCTGATGCTGGCTTACCGCCAGATTGATGACGCGGTAAAAGAAGTAATGGGCGGCAAACAGTACAGGATTAAGTTAGCGGATCAGCGGGACGAACAGCTGACCGAACAGTATTATCAGGGCCATTTCGCTGTTTATGAAGCCTTAGTCCGGGGCAATTTCCGGGAGATGGCCGGCGAACTGAGTAAACTGGCCGAACGTGCCGGCGTGGAGTCCAAAGTATATGTTGATGAAAACAATATCTATTGGCAGATGAGTCATGGCCAGCATTATTTGTATGAAGTAATACCCAGACCGTTATCCGGCGCCGGGCCGGGTAACGCCGGATCGGGAGGGAGGTAAAACAATGCTGAAAGAGATTGGCCTGGGCGTGGGATTAGCGCTGTTCATATTTCTGTGGGTGTCCGGCTATGATATTTTGCCCCTTTTATTTATGGGGCTGGCGGCCGGAATGCTGTTTTACCTGTTCCGGTCCCGCATCATGCCGGGGAAAAATTTCCATACCGAACCGGCGGCCTCCGGCACGGGCGTTGCTTTTAGTGATATCGGCGGTCAAGCCACCGCTATTAGCGAGCTTAAAGAAGCCCTTGATTTTATTAAGGATCAGGAAACCATTATCAAGCTGGGGATCAGACCGATCAAGGGGATCCTGCTGACCGGTCCGCCCGGTACGGGAAAAACACTGCTGGCCAAAGCCGCGGCCGGGTATACAGATTCGGTGTTTGTGGCTTGCAGCGGTTCCGAGTTTATTGAAATGTACGCCGGCGTCGGCGCCCAACGGGTCAGACAGCTTTTCCAGACGGCCAGGAGCAACGCCCTGAAACAAAAAAAGAGCAGCGCTCTAATTTTCATCGATGAAATCGATATCTTGGGCGCTAAAAGAGGTCAGCATACCAGCCATCATGAATATGACCAGACACTGAACCAGTTATTGGTGGAGTTAGACGGCATGAAAACCAATGACCGGGTGCTGGTGCTGGTGGTGGCGGCCACTAACCGGGTGGATATGCTCGATCCGGCTCTTTTGCGGCCAGGCCGTTTTGACCGTCAGGTGAGGGTGGAATTGCCGGACAAGGCCGGTCGCTTGGAAATCCTCAAGCTGCACTTTCGCAATAAACCGCTGGCCGAAGATGTCGCCCTGGAACACTTAGCCAGAGAGACCTTTGGCTTCAGCGGAGCCCATTTGGAAAGCCTGGCTAATGAGGGCGCCATTTTAGCCATGCGCGAAGGGGGGAGCGAAATCAGCCAGGCCCACTTTATGGAAGCTATTGACAAGGTGATGATGGGTGAAAAGCTGGATCGCCGTCCATCGCAGAACGAATTGGAACGGGTGGCGGTACATGAGGTGGGCCACGCCCTGTTGAGTGAAAAAATCAGGCCGGGCTCGGTTTCCATGCTGACCATTACGCCCCGTGGCCAGGCTCTCGGTTATATGCGCCAGGCCCCGGAAGACGACACTTATCTGCACACCAGGGAATATCTAGAGAACCAGATTCAGGTACTGCTGGCCGGTTCGATCGCCGAGGAGCTGGTTTTAAACGGCCGCAGCACCGGCGCCGGCAATGACTTTGAGCAAGCCCTGCGTATGGCGGGGCAGATTATCCGCTGCGGCATGTCCGAACTTGGGGTGGTGGACCCGGATATTCTGCCGGCGGATATCCGCTACCGGGCTTTGACTGAGATTATCAGGAACCAGGAAAAGGCCGTGCGTGATTTTTTGCGGCGCGTCAGCGGAGTGATCAATCAGGTGGTAGGCATTTTGCTGACTGAGGAAAAGATTTCGGGCGAGTATTTTCGTTCTTTAACCAAAAAGCATGTTGTCCATTAGTTTTGATGCAGTATTTAAACGTTCCGGACAATAACTTTTCAACCTGTTCAGGCCGCGGGTCAATCAGCTCGGGGCCTGTTTTGATCCCATAAAATATTGAGCATTTAAACTTTTGCACTGACTTAATCTGAACTGTTGTATGGGAACAATATTCTGATTAAACAATATATCGACATTTGTCGAAAGTTTTTCAATATTTTGTTAAATATATAGGAGGAATCAGCCAGTTTTAGAAGAAACATGTCAAATTATTATTGATTCATTTATGAAAGGAGCTAACCTTATGCCTTTGAAAGAGTGCGCTAACAAGCACCTGTTCAACGGGGACACCCACGGTGATATCTGCCCGGTTTGCGGACTCTATGTCAGCGGCGTCGACAGAAGGGGAATGCCAAAAACCGAGGACCAAATCATCGCCGAGCTCACTCTGCCGCCGGAAAAATGGGTTTGCGGCTGGCTGTTATGTATCGAAGGCGTAAATAAAGGCCGGGATTATCGAATCTATCCCGGCAGAAACTATATCGGCAGCGGCGACGGGATGGATATTCAAATCCTTGGTGAACGAAGCGTGGACAAATATCGCCACGCCGCCATTGTCTACGAGCCACAGGAAAAAGAAACAAGCTTGTTGCCCGGCCAATCAAGGAGCCTGGTTTATCTCAAGCAGAAACCGGTCTATGCACGGCAAAAATTAACCGCAAACGACATTATCGAACTGGGCCAAACTAAACTGCTGTTTAAGGAATGCTGCGGCGAAAATTTTAACTGGGAAGAACAAACCTAAACTTGTTGGAGGTTGCCAAAATGTCTCAGAGTATCTACAAAGTCAGAGCAGGGGCCACTTTAAGCTGCACTCAGGGCACGGCGACCAGCCAACTGCAGGTGCCGCAAAGTCACGGCGCCAGCGTCCAGGGGCAAAATGGAGCCACCATTGCAGATAACGTAGGCAACGTCAACATCATGTCCTTTGGTATGTGTGTAAAAAAGGGCGCTCCTCCGGCGCCCTGTATCCCGACTATCGTTTTAAACTGGATCAACAGCAATAAAGACTATCAGCTCAGAGGAACACCGGCACTGCTGAACATCAGTATCGTGCCCTGCGTAAGCGGTGGTATTATCTCCATTGAGCAATCAGGCCAGCGGGAATAAAAAACAAAGTAAGAGGTGATTATATGTCTGCCATAACCTATTTACACCTAACCACCAACCTGGAAAATATCCAATATATTAAAGACCTGAAAATACAGCGCCGTATCAACGAACATACTTATCTGCATCTAATCGCCATCATAGCCGAGCAATACAAAGACGACTACATAAAAGGGCCATTGCGGGAAGAACAATTAATCCTATTCGTTCAGGAAGAAGACAAATCCAGAATCATTTTCCAAGGCATGATCAAGCAAATTAATATCGACGTAGTCAGCGGTGTTTATCAGCTGCGCCTAAAAGCAATATCCAACTCCTTTAAAACCGACCTCAAAAAAACCAGCCGGTCCTTTCAAGACCGGAACATGACCTACGAACAAATGCTCCAGGATATAATCTACAAATATCCCGACGGAGACATACTGGATAACGCTTTTGCGGGGAAAACCATTAGCCGGCTAATCCTGCAATATCAAGAAACCGATTGGGTCTTCTTTAAACGGATAGCCTCCCATGCCAATATGGGGCTCTTGCCCTCCATTATGCATCAAGGACCTAAAATATACTGTGGGCTCGCCGCAGGGGAAGAAATAGGCGCTCTAGAAAGCTACGACTACTACATAACCAAAAATATTGCCCAATACCTGCAATCATCCCGAAACACCAACCCCGCCCTTAGCGAACCGGACGCCATAGAATTTCATGTCGAGACAGAGACGGATTATGAAATAGGCGACATAGCCACCTTTCAAAATATCCGGCTTTACATTAAAAGCAAAACAGCAGAACTGGTAAACGGCATCTTACGGTTTCGCTACGCCCTATCGACTGAACAGGGATTAAGCCAAGACCGGTTATATAACCGGCAGATCACCGGTCTTACCCTGCAAGGAACTGTGCTGGAAGCAATCCGGGACAAAATAAAAGTGCAACTGGAAATAGACCAAGCCCAAGACCCGGCTACCGCTTGGGAGTTTCCCTATACCACTCCCTATACCGCCGCAGGCAATAGTGGCTGGTACTGCATGCCCGAACCGGGGGACACAGCGCTCATCCACTTTCCCACCCAGGAAGAAAGCCAGGGTATGGGCATAAATTCCCTGCGGGTGCAAAATAACAGCGGCGATAGGATAGACAACCCCGACATAAAATACTTTCGCACCGCGAACGGCAAAGAACTTAAATTCAGTCCCGGCGAAATACAGATCACCTGTATCAACGGCGTAGACCCCAAAACAGGCGAGGCCAAGCATACCTATATCCGGCTTAACGAGCAATCCGGCATTGAAATTATCAGCACCGAACCGATCCTATTCAGAACGGACAAAGGACTCACATTGGAAGCCGAAGACACGATCAAAATATTAGCTGCTCAAAGCATCAGCCTGAAATGTAAAACCAGTGAAATAAAAATAGACGATGAAATCAATATCTGCGGCGAAGACGTAAAGATCAATTAAGTAAGAAAGGTATAAAAAACAGGTGCTCCAATGAAATACTTTCTTATTATACCGGACAAGCGCGTTCACAACCCGCTTCAACCGGACAAGTCGGCGCTGGATCTAGAGACGGCCCAAGCCAGCCTGGTTTACGCCGATTTTCAGCCGGATACAACTTTTGTGGATTATCTAATCATTAAAAAGATGTTTCACTATGGCTTTTATGTGTCAGAAATATTCAAAGATATGCTGGATATCTACGCAGACAACCTGACCGCCGTGCCCGTCTTCATCACCGACCAAAGCCAAAAGCAGCAAAAAGTATACTGGCGGATCAACATAGAACAACAAGACTGTTTGGTCATTGAACCGCAAATGCACTATGAAAACCTGACGCTCAAGCAAGACCAAACAAACAACAAATATATATTCAGAGTCGCCTTTGAACAACAACAATACCTTGTCGTATCGCTACATCTGGCAGAAAATATACTGCGCAAAGGCCTGACCGGGATTCAGTTTATTCCGGTAAACTTGCAGCAAACAGAGGACTAACCAAAGCAAAAAAGCCTTTGCTCATTAAGGGAGGATTACAGAGAGGGAGGATCACAGACATGCGGCAAAACCAGCAAACCTATCAAGACCTAATTCTGGAGCTGCCGGTAAAACTGCAGCAACTTACCGAGCTAAAAATAACCCAAAATTTTAGCCGCCATGCCGTTGCCTATATTACCGGCCTTCTGGAGGAGGAAAATAAAACCGCCGTTTACGAACTAACCAACCAAACCAATATAACGATCAAGATCAAGACAGACGAGACGGAAAAAATAATCTTTACCGGTATCCCCATGCACGTTACCATTAAACACATCCGTGCGGTAGCCCATATTGCCATCATTCTCAAAAGCAGCTCTGTTCTTATGGACATCCGGCGCAAAAGCAGAAGCTTTCAGAATCCCAACAACACCCTTACCAACCTTTGCCGCACCATTATTCAGGAATACAATGGCGATATTATTGACACCGCCGCCCCGGAAACCAAGCAAAACTGCGCTCTGATCCAATACCAGGAAACCGATTGGACCTTTTTAAGAAGAATCGCTTCCCGGAAAGGCGCCCTGATCCACCCTAACCACCTGTCTGCTAAACCCCAGATTTATATTGGGCTTCCGGTGGGAGATAACTACACCGAAAATACAACGAATTATAGCCTGGCCAAAGATTTGACCGCTTACCTGCGCCGGCAGGAAAACTATGAACATCAGCCGGAGTCTCAAGCCCTGACTTACCAAATGGAAAGCAGTCAGGATTACCAACTGGGCGATCAAATAACCTACCAACAAATACCTCTGGTGGTAGCCCAAAAAATAACCGAGCTCAAAAAAGGCCTTTTGACCCATAGCTATAGACTTAATCCTGCCGGCTGGTTAACACAAACCATCATTCATAACCTTGAACTCAAAGGCGCGTCTATTGAGGGAGCGGTTATTGCCGTAGCCAAGGACAAACTGAAACTCCACCTGACCATAGACCCCAGCCAGGACCCGGCAGAGGCAGCTTGGTATCCTTTTGCCACACCCTATACAGCCCAAGGCTCAACCGGTTGGTATAGCATGCCCCAACCGGGAGACAGCGTCCAACTGTATCTGCCCACAGCAGACGAGGCAGCCGCCTACGTCAGCACAGTAAACCGGCAAGATGGGCTCACCAACCCCAAAGCCCAAATTCCAGCCGATAAATATTACGGTGCCATTCAGGGCCAGGAAATGAAACTGACCCCCCAAGAATTAACCTTCAGCGCTACAGAAAATCAACTGTACCTGAAAATGGACAATCAAACAGGCGTAACCATCAGCAGCAATCAAGACATTAACCTGAAAGCCGGGCCGCGAATGACGGGTGAAGGCCAAACCGTAGACCTAACAGCCAAAGAAAGAATAACCTTGGCCGTCGGCTCCTCAGGTATCATCGTGGACGACATTCTGCACATCAAAAGCTAACCAACCAAGGAGGCGATAAAATGGAAACAAGCTATGGTGAAATGATTATCAAAAAAGTCAAAGAGGCGCAGAATCAACAGACAGATCTTTATCAAATAGAAAACGACATAAATAACGGCTTTATTATTGTCAAATACGAAAAAATGGCTATAGATGAAAAGGAACTTTTGGACGGCGCCATCACCATGCAGCTGCCCGCCGAATTTGCAATCATGGACCGGGAGCAGGCCGAAAATAAATATCCCGGCCCAGACAAACCAGACTATATCTACACCAATGAAGACACAACCGTCAACCTAACTTTTAGCCTGGTAAACGTGGGGGAAATAACCAACGCCGAAATATCCGAAGCAGCCAAGCTCATGGCCCGGCAAATGAAGCGGTTGTATCCAGCCGTCACCATAGCAAACATCCAAACCATTCCGGCAGCCGAAAAAGAGATCAGCTATTTCTCCTTTGACCTGCCCGTAATAGACGGTGATCTCTTTAACCTCATGTTTTTTATGGAACACCAAAATCAGTTGCTCATGGGCACATTCAACTGCAGCATCTACCAGAAAAAACAATGGCAGCCCATTATTCGGCAAATGCTTGCCACTATCAAAACAGCCCGGCAGACAAGCGCAGAAAAACCGGAAAGCAGGTAATCGCCATGGCGAAAATAGCCGCTGCAACAGCCATCGAAAAATTTAAACAAAATGATGTCCAGCCAGCTTTAGAGCAAGCCTTAGACAACCTGGAACATGGCTTTCAGCAAAACAAGGACCAGCTAAAACAAGCCTTTCTGGACACATTCAAACAGATTTGTATTAAAACCGGCCGGAGCCAGCAAATAACCGGATACCTGATCTACCATCTACTCCTAACCAACATGCTGCAGCGTAACTATACCTATGCCGTTGTAGCCTACGGACCGGAAGGCTACTATAAAGAAGGCGTTCAAGTCGGTGAACAGGACTGCTCCTTTATCTACCGGTACTACCAAACCATGTGGCAACAACTGGACAAAATATACCGGCAATACATCCTCAAAATATTCGAACCGGACCTGGAAAAAATTATGCTGGCCCAACTAATCTATTTTCACCAATATGTTGTCCAGCTAATGCGTTACAGCCTTCTTGACGCCCTGGAAACAGAAGAATACCAAGCCATCGCCAAAGCGGACCAATTTCATATTCAAACCGGACCATACTTTGAACCCTGCGCTGTCATCCACAGCGAGGCAAAGCGCAAAGAACCATTAAAAATCATCCGTCAACTGCAGCAAAACAGAACCCATAATCTCCAGGACCTGCGGGACCTGGACCTGAGCAACCTGCATTGTCCCCAAACAGACCTGCGCTACGCAGACCTGCGCCACAGCCGGCTGGAACAAACCAATCTAATAAACAGTATCCTAACCGGCGCCAAATGCAAAAACTGCGCTATGCCAAGAGTCAATCTCATGGTGGCCATGCTTAACGACGCCAATTTTGACCAGGCTGATCTAACCGAAGCCAAGCTCCAATACAGCGTTGCCTACACCGGGAAAAGCAGAGCCAGCCTCCGGCAACAAGCAGGCTACACCGGAGCCAGCTTTCGGGACAGCAATCTGACCGGCGCCAACCTCACCGGCGCTGTCATCATGGGCGCAGACTTCACCGGCGCCGACCTGACCGGAGCAATATTTACAGACACGGATTTATACCGCAGCCGGTTTACCGAAAAACAACTGGCACAGACCCGATTCACACCGGAACAGCTAAAACAAATCGAAAGTGTACCCGAAAATAGATAGCAAAGAAAGGAGGCCACCATGCTCTCCTTAGGAAAACTTTACGACAGAGCCAAAGCAGCAGTACCCAAAGTAATAAACGCAGTTAAAAAAGAAGCCGCAACTGTTGAACATAAAGTTGCCAACCTAATGGGCAAAATAGCAGCAGCGGTTCCCAATAAAATCAACGCCAAAATAAAAAGCGCCCAAAGAATCACCCAAAAAA
>WQUS01000236.1 GCA_009781965.1 Bacillota bacterium
ACCGCCAGTTATGCCGGTGATATACTGGTAGCGCAATCGCAGCCTTAATTGATTAAAGCCTTAAAGTTACGGAGGGAAACATCATGCCCCTGGACGGGCTTTTTTTATACGGTATTAACCGGGAGTTAAACGACCTCCTCAGCCAGGGACGCATAGAAAAAATCTACCAGCCGGCCCGGGAAGAAATCGTCCTCACCATCAGCAAACCGGGGGCCAAACACCGGCTGTTGCTCAATGGCGGGGCGGAGAACGCCCGGGTGCACCTGACCAGCCTGGCCAGGCCCAACCCGGCATCGCCGCCCATGTTCTGTATGCTGCTGCGTAAACACCTGGAAGGGGGACGCATTATTGAATTCCGGCAGTCCGGCTGGGATAGGGTGCTGGACATCCGGGTTGATTGCCGGGATGAGTTGGGACAGCCGGTGGTAAAATCATTGCTTTGTGAAATTATGGGCCGGCACAGCAATATTATTTTAGTGTCCCGGGCCGGCGATCTGATCCTGGACGGCATCCGGCGTTATTCCCATGCCGTAAGCCGCCACCGAGAGGTGCTGCCGGGACGGGTTTACCTTCCTCCGCCGGAGCAGGGCAAAGCAGATCCATTTGCCCTGACCGAAGACATTTTCAGAACTTTGCTTATGTCCGGCGACCTGGACAGTGACCTGGCGACGGTCATACAGCGTTCCATAGGCGGTTTCAGTATTCCCACCTGCCGGGAACTGGTTATGTCAGCCGGCATGGATCGGGAAATAGGCCTGGAATACTGCGGCGAACACGAAATGCGCGCGTTGTGGCAAACACTGCAAAAAACCTTGGCCGGCATCCGGCAGGAGGGAGTCCGGGCCACCCTGTTGTACCATCCGGATGGCGCGCCGGCGGATTTTTTCCCGCTGGAACCGGCTTACCGGGAAGGACAGCGGCAGCTGACAGGCACAGCCAACCAAATTGCGGATACTTTTTTCACCGCTCAATTCAATCGGCTATTAATTGCTAAAGAAAAAAGCCGCCTGCTGGGAGTGCTTAAAAAACATAGCCGCCGGATCAGCAAAAAGCTGCGCCTGCAGCAACAAAGCACCACTGACGCCGGCGAGGGCGACGCCTTCCGGCTGTACGGCGAATTATTAACCAGCTTTATGCACCTGGTCAAGAAAGGCATGACGGAAATAGCATTGGACAATTACCACCACCCGGCGGGAGAAAAGATAATTATTTTATTAAATCCTGAGCTTAACGGGTCTGAAAACGCCCAGGCTTACTTTAAAAAATACGCCAAGGCAAAAAATACCGGAGAGGCTGCCGCCCGCATGGCCGCCCTGAGCGAAGAGGAATTGCATTACCTGGAGGGCGTAGCCGCCGCCGTTGAAATGGCTCAAACCATGGACGACCTGGAGGAAATCAAGCTGGAAATCCGGGGACAGGGTTATCTAAAAGAACCGGTAATTGCGCCGCGCAAGTCCGAGGCTAAAAAAGCCCGGCCTCATTCCGAACCTTTAAGATTTGTCTCCGGCGACGGGTTCACCATCCTGGTGGGCAAGAATAACCGCCAAAACGACCATCTCACTTTTAAAATTGCCGGAGAGCAAGATATCTGGATGCACACCAGCAAAATACCCGGTTCCCATGTGATCATCCGCACCGAAGGGCGGGAAGCGCCCCTTAACACCCTGCGCCAGGCCGCCGCCCTGGCCGCCAATTTCAGCCGGGCCAAGGGGTCGTCAAACGTGCCGGTAGATTACACCCAGCGCAAAAATGTAAAAAAACCAAGTGGCGCCAGGCCCGGTTTCGTAATCTACGAAAAGCAAAAAACGCTGTATGCGGATCCGGCGCCGGATATTTCATCGCACAATCTTGAGCAATAAAAAAGTGCGCCTGAATAAGGCGCACTCTCTCGCTGCCACGATCCTCATACCATTGCATTTCCGGCCCGCTGGATGGCAAGGCGGACGAGGTTTCCGCAGTTTCTGGAAGAAACATTGCCGAAACCGCCCTCCGCGCGTACAACATCGGCCACCCCAAGTTCTTCGGCTAACTCCATTTTGAGTTTTTCGGACATAATACTACGTCTCGCCATAATTTAGCCTACCTCCTTTGGGTTTTGACAAGGAACCGCGGCTGCTTTTTTATTATGCGCCATACCGGCGCCTTTATCCAGCCGTTATGCGGCACTCATTCCAGTAGTTGCTTATTTTTCCGCCATTTCCCTGCCGGCTCGAAAAGCCTGTATGTTAAGCTCTTTGAATTTCGCCGGCACCAGATCCGCTACCGCCTGCTCCCAAACTTCCGCCGGTTCGGTCAATTTGGTAGACAGCACCCCCAGCAACACTACTCCGGCCAGGGCCTGGTTACCCAACTCGTCCGCCTTGGCGGCGCCCTCCACCCAGAGTACCTCGGCGCCGGCGGCAGTTAAAATCGACTCAATTTCCTTTTCTGTCGGATACTGTTCCTGGCCCAGGTTAACCGACGGGGGCATTACCCGGTGGTTATTGACCAGAACAAGGGAACCGGGCGCCAGATAATGGGGCCAGCGAGCCGATTCCAGCATTTCAAAACCCAGCAGAAAGTCGGCCGTACCTTCTTCGATTAACGGGGAATAAACCCTTTCCGCCCAACGGACATGGCTTTCCACGGCGCCGCCCCGCTGAGACATGCCGTGTACTTCCGATTTCTTAACGTCATATCCGCAGCGCACGCCTACTTCCGAAACAATATTGCTGGCCAGGATCGTACCTTGGCCGCCCACCCCGGCAAACAGGAAATCAAATTTCTTTTTCATTATGCTGTCACCCCTTCTTGAGCCGGCAGGCTGATCGCACCCTGGTTGCAAATGGTGGCGCAGAAACCGCAGCCGATGCAGAGCCCGCTATTGATGGTTACGCCGCCCTCGATTTTGGTGATCGGTGAACAGCCGATGCGCAGGCAGTTGCCACATTCGTTGCATTTCTCCACATCCACTGTCATGGGCTGATTCCGCTCCCGTTTATACAAAACGCATGGATACTGGGCTACGATTAATGACGGTTCATTGGACTTGATATGGTCCTTAATCGTGTCCATGACATGCTTAAAATCGTAAGGGTTAACCACATCCACCTTAGTTAAGCCGGCGCCGCGGGCCAGCTCGTCAATTTTCACTACCGGAGCTTCCACGCCCATCAGGGTGTTGCCGGTGCTGGGATTGGGCTGGTGGCCGGTCATGGCGGGCACCCGGTTATCCAAAACAATCACCGTACTGGTACCGTTGTTGTACCGAAGGTTAATTAATGGCGCCAAACCGCTGTGGAAAAAGGTGGAGTCACCAATTACACCCACCGTGCGGTCTTTCACCCCCACCAGATCAATACCGTGCACCAGGCCGATGCTGGCGCCCATACAGCCTTGAGCATGCATGGCGTTTAAGGGCGGCGTGCCGCCCAAAGCGTAACAGCCGATATCGCCAAATACTGCCGCGTTTAAGCGCTGCAAAGCATAAAACACAGCCCGGTGACCGCAACCAGGGCAAAGCATGGGCGGCCGGGCGGGCAGCTGGGGCGCTGTCACAGCCGGCGCTTGTCCGGTCGGCCTGGGAAGCAATCCGGCCGATCTGGCGCAACGGCGAATTAAACCGGGGTTAAATTCGCCGACAATGGGGAAAATATCCTTGCCCCGAGCCGGAATACCCAAAATACGCACCTGTTCTTCAATAAAGGGATCCAGCTCTTCAATGACCACCACTTGCTTCACCCGCCCGGCCAGTTCACGGATCAGACCGGCGGGAAGCGGATAAACCATGCCCAATTTAAGATAAGTGGCGTTGGGAAATACTTCCTTGGCGTACTGGTAAACAACGCCGGAAGCGATAATCCCGATTTCGTCATCACCTGGTTCAATTCTGTTTAAAGCGCTGGTTTCAGCAAATTCAGCCAGCCTGATGAGCCTTTCCTCCATCACCGGATGGCGCTTCCTGGCCGAGGCCGGCATCATAACGTATTTGGTCGGATTTCTCTCGTAAGCCGCCGGTTCCGACTTTACTTTCGGCGCCGGTTCCGCCTCGGTTTCGACAATACTCAAAGAGTGGGACAGCCTGGTGGTAGTCCGGATAATCACCGGGGTGTCAAATGATTCGCTAATCTCCAGGGCTGTCCGAACAGATTTTTTAGCCTCTTCGGAGTCGGACGGTTCCAGCATGGGCAGCTTGGCAAAACGGGCGTACTGGCGGTTGTCCTGTTCATTCTGAGAACTGTGCATGGCCGGGTCGTCGGCGTTGATAATCACCAATCCGCCCTTCATGCCGGTATGGGAGAGGTAAAACAGGGAATCGGCCGCCACGTTCATTCCCACATGCTTCATTGTCACCAAGGCCCGGCCGCCGGCATAGGCCGCTCCGGCGCCAACATCCAGCGCCACTTTTTCATTAGTGGTCCACTCGGTATACACACCCGGGTATTTACTGAGATTCTCCAGTATTTCCGTGCTGGGCGTGCCCGGATAGGCCGCCGCGACATCAATTCCGGCCAAGTATGCGCCGTAGGCAAACGCTTCGTTGCCAGTCATGATCTTTTTCATACCACACCACCTTATTTTATATTAATTGTTCAAAGAAAATATTAAACTTGTCCCGGATCTGTTCTTCGGAAAAATAACGTAAATCAGACATGTCCGCCTCAAATACAATGCCCGGCAGACCGGTGCGTTCACTGATGATGTTGCGCTTGTCATAAAGACCAAAAGCCGTCGGTTTGCAGCTGCGGTTGGAAAACAGCACGAAACCGTCAACCCGGTACTTTTGCATTAAATTAGTTTTCAGCTCCATGCGCTTGGCAAAACCCCGGTTGGAAAACCCTTCGCTGTAATTTTCCGCCAAACTCTCCAGGGGCCTATTCAAATCAAACTGATATGCCCAAGAGTGAGTGTACTGGGAAACCGCCACCAAGGCGCCGTGTTCGGCAAATAAATCTGAAAACCAACGCAGCTTAGGCCATAAGGGAATATGATCCCAATAGATCTTGAACCGCTCTTCCGGCACCGCGTAAATCTTGTGGACCAGTCTTTCTTCCAACTCCTCCTTCAGCGCCAGATAATACCGCACCGCTTCTTTGGTGCCGCGCCAGGTAACGATTGGCGCCATATGGAAGCAAGCGTCAAAAAAACCAAAGGGCGCCGGCTTTAACGCGGCCATATCGAGGATTTCGTTCCACAGACGGCAGGCCTCGTTGGACAAGGCCAGCACTTCCGCCAGGCGATCAAAGCTAAATGGCGTTTTAGTGGCCACTTCGAAAAAGTTAAGCGCCTCTTCCAGTTGAGTAACAAAATAATTTTTAATCAGCTCGGTAGGCTCATTTTCAATGAGCGGCGCATCCAACAAAAAATAGGGCGCCCGGTACATGCCGCTGGAGGTCTCAAACCACTTTTGCAAGCTGCCGCACTGGGTATTGCAGCAAAACAGCAAATCCGGCGGCACTATTTGACCTACCGGGTGCTCCCGGGCATAAGCGTCCCCCAGTCCGCACCGGGCATAGCCGCAGAGATCCGCGAAAAAACCCCTCTCCTCAGCCGACAAGGATATCTTATCGGCCACCTTTCTAGCTGACGCCAAAGCGCCGAAATTCTCCGGGTAGTAAGGGAAAAGACCGGCGGCGTAAACCAATTCCACCGGAGAAACGGCGGTCACCCACACAACCGGCTGCCCCTGCTGCTTAGCCTGATTGCCTTGCTCATAATATGTGGCCATTAACTCCTTCAGCAGGCCGGCTGTTTTAAAGGGTTGGCTGGCTGCCATAGATTTCGCCACCTCCCAGCATTTCCACAAAAGCCTGCACCCGAGTGCTGATTTGCCCCTGGGACACGTTACCGATCTCAGATTCGATCCGAATGTTCGGTATCCGGGCTGCCGTTAAACCATCACGCAGCAACGGGTAATCATAATTTTCCGTCTCACAGAACTTTTGATGCAGAAAAATTACACCTGCCGCGCCGCTGTTCCCGACGGTTTCAACCAAGTATTGCAAACGGTCCCCGGCCCGGTTGACAAAATAGGGAGAAGGCGGACGCTTAAGCTGGCGTTCGGCCAGCGCCGCCACCGGATCGCCGCTTTCCGCTACATCGTTAGCGATATAGCGATAACCGGTACACAGATCGTCGGCCACGCACACCATGCCGGACTGATCCAAAATCTCCATGAAAACAGGCGGTTCCCATAACTTTCCGCTCACCATCACCCGCACCCGGCCGCCATTTTCTTCCGCCGCCGTTTCCCGGTCCGCACGCTGCAAAACATCAAGCAATTCTTCCAGCATAATGTTGTGCTTTTCCTTCGGTATCAACATAGATGATTTAATGGCGCTATAAACATCCAGGTTGCCCAGTAAATCCGGCCGGCGGACATGGATTTGATAAAGCTCTCTTAACCTGGCGCGGTTACTGTTATAAAGCCCGATACTGCGCCGCAAATCACTCTCAGTGACGGCATAGCCCGTAAACTCTGCCAATCGTTCCTGCAGCCGGTTCAGCTCCCCGGCGAGATAAATGCCGGCACTGGGGCGATCGGCTTGCCGGGGCAAAATATAATCCTCCATAAAATCGTAAGGCCGGTTTTGTTTCCAAATGCCTGCAATCATCCGGGTAGTGTCACAGATATGAGGAATAATTAACCCGTTTAGATGATCCAGTTTACCGGCCAAAGCCATCCCCAGGGAACCGCGCGACAAGGAGCAGGCCCAAGTCTGCAGATTAGCGTCGGCCCGGCTGACCAACGCGCCGTCGTATACCACCAACCCCCAGGGTTGAGCACCGGCAGCGTGAATCAATTCTTCCGGCACGTCGGTAGGTAAAAAACCGATTAGCGGCAATTGTTTTTCTTCCCGGGCCTGCCGCAGGGCCTCTGACGGCTCGTCCATAATGTTCTTCAACCGCCCACAGATTGCTTGAATTTGCTCTTGTAGTTCAGTCATAGGCAACCGACCATCCTTAATTCAAACTCTTCATTACTGGTACAATGAACACTGGTACAATGAACTGCTACCAGGAACTGCTACAGGGAATCGCTCCACGTACCGAACCTTTCCCGCAGCACCCGATGCATAATCTTGCCGGTACCGGTGCGGGGCATCTCGTCTTCAGTGAGAAAATGGATTGACTTGGGCAGTTTGTAACCGGCAATCTGGCCTTTACAAGAAGCAATAATCTCCTTGGCCAGGGCATCGCCCGGCTGGTGTCCCTCATGCAGGATCACCATCGCCGTCACGGTTTCGCCCCATTTTTGATCGGGAACGCCGATTACAGCCACGTCTTTCACCGCCGGGTGAGCGCCCACGACATTTTCCACTTCCGACGGATACACATTCTCCCCGCCGGAGATAATCATGTTCGCTTTCCGGTCGACCAGATAATAATACCCTTCCTCGTCCCGCCTGCCCATATCGCCCGAAGTGCACCATTCGCCGCGGAAAACGGTCTTAGTTTTTTCCGGCTCCCGCCAATATTCCTTGAAGATGCCCGGTGAACGGCTGTACAGTTCACCTACTTGCCCATCCGGCACTTCGTTGCCGTCTTCGTCTAACAGTTTGATTTCATCGGAACCGAACACCTCTTTGCCAATGGAACCCAACTTCTTAAATTGATCCTCCGGCCGCAGATAGGTAACCAGGGACACTTCTGTCGACCCATAGGCCTCCCATAACTCAGCCGACTTGAAGTACTCAAGAATGGCCAGCTTTAAATCCCGCCTGGCCGGAGCCGAAGAGACCAGCACCTGTCTGATGCAGCTGATATCATACTTTTGTTTCACTTCATCCGGCAGGGACAGGATCATAATATAGTGGGTGGGCACCAGGGAGATAAAGGTTACCTTATAATCGGCAATGGTGCGCAAAAAATCTTCCGGATCAAAACTAACCATATTGTACACCATTACCGGGGCGCTGACATAGGTATAGCAAAAAGAATAATAAATCGAGTTCACATGGCACATGGGCATTACCAGCATCGGTTTATCGGTAGGCAGCACGCCCATGCTAATGTTGCTCATCAGGTACTGACCGAGATAACTCTCATGGGTCCGCACCACGCCCTTGGGCTTGCCGGTGGTTCCCGAGGTGTACATAATCGTCCAGGGATCGGCGGCGTCCACCACAACTTCTGTTTCCGTCGGGCTACCCATTGCCATAACCGCTTCGTAACTGCGATAACCGGCCGGGGCTGCGCCTGCCCCCAGAAAAATATAATTTTCTTGGGGCACGGAGGTTAGATTGCTTCGCACACTGTCTACCCCTTCGACGAAAGGTTCCTCAACGACAAAAGCCTTGCAGCCGGCGTGATTGATAATATATTCAAACTCCGGGGGCGCCAGGCGGAACATAATCGGCACCGCAATCTGACCGCCCTTGGCGCAGGCAGCGTAAATTTCCAGCCACTCCACCCGGTTATAAGCCATGACGGCCACCCGTTCGCCCTGCCCCACGCCCATGTCCCGCAAAGCGGAGGCCAATCGGCAAGCCCGTTCGTTCCACTCTTTAAAAGTGTAACTCTTTTCTTTATCCTGACAACCAAGTTTGTCCGGATAATTGCGGGCATTCACTTTCAGGGCAGTTCCGGCATGCATCCATTTACTGATTGTCATTTTATATCCCTCATCATTATTACAAAGTCAATTAGCACAAAATCACAGCTATTTTACAACCAACCAGCTTGCATTTACTAAAGCAACGGTTCAGGTTTACTCCACCCCGTTCACCACGGCCCGCGGTTTTTCCCCCTTCATAACCCGCAGGCAATTTTCCAGGGCCGTGTTCAGCATCCGGTTTAAAGCCTGGACTGTAACACCGCCTAAATGAGGGGTTAAAAATACCCGGTCCAAAATTTCCTCCGGCAAGGCTAAAACAGGATGATCATCAGGTAAAGGCTCTGTTTCAAGGGTGTCAAGAGCCGCCCCGCCTATTTGCCCTGCGGCCAGGGCCTCAACCAAGGCCACCTCATCAACGATGCCGCCTCGGCCTACATTGACTAACAATGATGTGGGCTTCATTAACTTCATTTCCCGGGCGCCAATCAGCTTTTGGGTTTCCGCAGCCAAAGCCATGCAAACAATAACCACGTCACTGGCCGCTAGCAGCTCCTCCAGATCAAGATAGTTAATCTGAAGCTTCTCTTCAATTTCCAACTTGCGCCGCCGATTGAAATAACTGACTTCAACCCCCAACATTTTGCCCAACTGAGCAACTTTGGATCCCAACTGTCCCAGACCGACAATTCCCCACTTGCTCCCGCTTAATTCCGTCGTGCCGTGGGCTAAAATTTTTTCTCGTACCGGCTGATACCTTCCCCCTCCTTTCTTGATCTGTCTGTCTGCCCCAATCATACTGCGTTGCAGGTTAATAATAACCGCCAAAACCAACTCGGCCACCGAAATGGCATTCTCACCGGGGGTATTGCTTACCGGAATCCCGGCCCGCGCCGCCGCCTGGATATCAACTTTATCGTAACCGGCGCCGGCGGTTTGGATTAATTTCAATTGCGGCAGAGCATTAATAATCTCTTCTGTAATCAGCGGATAAGGGGCCGGAACCAACAAACAGATGGCATCTTTGGCTGCGGCGATTATTTGTTCCGGTTCAAAATTTGTGCAAAAGGCCAAATCCTCCTCCACGGTTGCCAAAGTTGCCAGAGTACCAGGGTCTTTAAAGTACATTCTGGACATTAAACTAACTATTTTGGCCATGCCCATTCCTCCCTTAATATAGTAATGCAAACTAGGTGTTATGTTATTCAAAAAGCATGCCAAAGCTAAATTGTCACGTCTGAGGCAATCTTTCTGAATCATCTGATTTTTTCATGTCATTTTTGACACTTACGCTTTTGCTATTCAGCTGCTCTTAAATCAGCAAACCGCTTTAATGCAAGGTTGTTGACGTGTCAATTATGACATTCGGATTTGACACGCAAAATCACTGCCGTTTAATCTATTTAACCTCCTCCCGCTAATTTTATTCAACTTTTTTACTCTGATTTCCTCAGTATATTGAATAACAGATTTATTCATCGCTGCCGGATGTTTGTTTAACTTCCTTGTTCCAGCTGCTTCATCTTTCTAATTCTTCTGTTTAAACCTGACAAACTAATCCCCAGCTTTAGTGCCGCTTCTTCCCGGCTTTTACTAACTGCCAAGGCGTTTTGGACCAGCTTTAACTCATACTCTTCCAGCGCGTCATTAAGTGATTTAAAATCAGCCTGCAATTGAGCGCCGCTTTTTTTCGTTCCGCGATACTGATCGGGAATATGCTCCGGGTAGATCACCGGTTCCTGACTGGTGACCACGACTCTTTCCACAAGATTAGCCAGTTCCCGCACATTACCGGGCCAATGATATTTGTATAGAATCTCCATCGTTTCCTGGGCGAATTTTGTTTCCCGGTTGTATCTTTGGTTAAAAAGTTCCAGAAAATGAACCAGTAAAAATGGGATATCCTCCCGGCGCTCCCGCAGCGGCGGCACGGTTACCGGCACTACGTTCAGCCGATAGTAAAGATCCGCTCTAAAATCACCCCCGCGCACCATTTCCTCCAGATTCCGATTGGTCGCCGCGATAATCCGCACATCGACTGCCTTTTCCTTGATTCCGCCGACCCTGGTGATCTTTTGATCCTGGATTACCGCCAACAATTTAACCTGCAGTTTTTTGGGCAGCTCACCTATTTCATCCAAAAAAATGGTCCCTTTATCCGCTATTTCAAAATAACCGGCTTTCCCTTCCTTGCTCGCTCCGGTAAAAGCTCCGCCGGCATAACCAAAAAGTTCTGATTCCAGTAAATCAGCCGGAATAGCGGCGCAGTTAACTTTTAAAAATGTTCCCGATTCATGCCGCGCACTGGCCTCGTGAATAATCCGGGCCACCAGATCCTTGCCCACTCCGGATTCCCCAAGAATAAGCACCGTACTGTCCACCAGCGCAATACGGTAAACGGTTTCCAGCACCTGTTGG
>WQUS01000237.1 GCA_009781965.1 Bacillota bacterium
GGTTAAATAACCGGTTGCTTTATTTCTTTTATAGTAACGGGTTACTCCCTATCGGCGTCAGCTAAAATCTTTTGCATGTAATACAAAGGATGAATGATAAAAAGAGCATACATATGAAAACTTAAATCAGTATTAAACAAAGGATTAGCCACCATTCCCTCCAATTGGTCCCAATCAATATAGGCGGCAAATAAGTCGCGGCGCAAGGAAGCGGCCGTTGAGCGCAGCCTGCCTGCCATAGCCTCCAACTCCATCAGACCGTATTTGTATTTGGCGGCGTCATTTTTAGACAAAAAATTACATACTTCCGGCGGCAAAATTGAGGCAAAAGCTTTGCGGAACAGGTAACGGCCCAGTCCCCTTTTGTAAAATAAATGCCGCGGCAACGACAAGGCATAATCTACCAGCCGGTAATCCAATAAAGGATAAACATGCTGCAGGCCATGGTAGGCGCCCAGCCAGGCAGTCAGCTCGGTGCGGGCCTGGATTTCGCCTGATTCAATATATTTTACCGGGTTGCCGTATAAATAAAAAGGGTCTTTTTTGCAGCGCTGTTTCAGCCTGGCGGCAAACTGCTTATTTACAATATCGGGCCAGTCTTTGTCCCGGCTACCGAAATTAATGTAGGAATTAAATATTGACAGCACCGTATTGTCTGCGACTACTCTGAGCAGTCGCTTTATGGAGCCGCGGGCCAAGTACTTTGCCTCGGCCCCAAAATGTTTGATTTCGCCGTTAACAAATAAGCTGAACAAATTGGCGCGATGGCTGGCAGCCTGATCCCCGCCCCAGCCGGTTAAAATAATTTGTACCCCTTGGGAGGCCATAAATTGATATTCCTGTTGAAATAACTTGCCTTCTTCAAATTGAGGCAGGATATCCTCGGCATCCTGCGGCAGCGGCAGGCGGGGATCATAAAACTGACAGCTCAGTCCCTCCTGCCGGCAGACTGTTGCGACCTGCTGCCGCTCGTCTCCCGGCTGCTGTTCTACCACCTCATAAAGCGGCGACCAGGAAAAGAAGGCTATCTCTTTGCCTGCCGCTTGCAATGCCCGGTTAGCTAAGATACTAATTACTGAAGAATCAAGACCGCCGCTTAACTCGGCGCCAATTTTGGCCTTTTGAGCCACCCGGAGATTAACGGCGTCGCTGACCAAATCGTACAGCATCGCGGCGCAATCGGCCTCATCCTTGAAGGTGATCTTGCTCTTACCCGGCGTCCAGTATTTCTGTATGGATAAACCTTGCGCGGTTACTTTTAGCAGGTGGGCCTGGCGCAATCGTTTAATCCGGGCAAAATAAGTGGCCTCGGGGTCAGTATGATATGTTTCGGTAATGGTGGCGTATAAGGCGACTTCATCAAACTCCCGGCCGACAAAAGGCAAGGCCAATAAGGCGCGCATATCTGTGGCAAAGGCAAAAACAGCGCCGTCAAAAAAATAATACAACGGACGGACGCCCAGATGATCCCGAAAAATCATTAGTTGATTGGCTTGCTTTGCCCAAACCGCGAAGGCAAAATCACCGTTAATATGCTTGGGGCAGCCGGCGCCCCATTTTTTGTAAGCTTCGAGCAATAAAGCCTGGGTAGTAATCGGGCCGCTAACGTTAAGCTGATCAAGCAACGCTGCGGTATTATAAATTAGCGCGTCTCCGACAAGCACCAGTCCTTCCTGCTCGCAAATAGGAATATCCGAGGTCAGGGGATTGATGGAGCTATTTAAACAACAGCCTAAGCCAATATTTTCATCAATCGTAAAGGCTTGCTGCGCAGGTCCGTAATGGGCAAGCTTATTTTGCATCTTTTGCAATTGGCCGGCCACAGCCGGTTTGCCTGTTAAGTGCAGGATACCAAAAATAGCGCTCATTTTATGTTCAGCACCTCAACTTGTCGACTTTGTTTTAAAAGTTACTGGTCAGCCCCTGTGTTTGTCAGTACTCATGGCCCAGGCACGCAATACCGTTAACCGGAAGCGATTTCTCGGAGAGCATGAGCGTACGGTTAACTCGATGTTCGAAGTTCGAGGTTCGAAACTATTTAGTGTTCGTTGATCCTCAAGCCCAGGCACGCAATACCGTTAATCGTAAGCGATTTCTCGGAGAGCATGAGCGCACGGTTAACGGTTTTGCGTGCCGGCTCGATTCCGAACAGTAACGTGTGAACAGTAACTTTTAATATGTGCTTATTGTAATACTTTGGGGCCGGGAAATGCAAAGGTTTTCGCACTGTGGTCAGTCATAAAAGTTTAAATTCAAATTAGAATAAGATGTTTACGTTATTCTATTTAAAAAAGAATAAGTAAGAAATTAGCCATAATAAGCAGATACGCGCCAATATGATAATCTATTTCTTATTGTTCAGGCTATTTGCCGATAGACAAAACATATGTTCTATAGTAAAATGTGCTGGACCGGTAAAACAAATCCCGGCGCGGCTGCAACAGCGCGAACCATACCGGTCCGGTCCGGGCTGTCAGGCGTACCGGGATGGAAAGGAGGAAAGAAACATGGCCGTAAGAAGCGTTGCCACCGGTTCCGTGCTGCGGATGCAGCTACAAATCGGCGTTGATGGCAAAGGCGCCCCCGTCTACCGCAACAAAAATTTGAATAATGTCAAGCCGGGAGCGGCGGATCAGGAACTGTTTGATGTGGCCCAGGCTTTGGCCGGGCTGCAGACCTACACCCTGGCCGGCGTGCTGCGGGTGAATACCGTCAGGTTGGAAGAAGCCGGTTAACTAACGGCTCCGCTCAGTGAGCTAAATTTAAGTGATGAGCAAAATTTATGGGAAGGGAGGTTATGGGCAATGGCTGACAACACTAAAACCATGCGCCTGATTTTTAAAAACCAGGCCGGCGCCAACTTTACGCTTACCCTGGACAACCCCAGGGACGATGTGACCGGCGCTGAGATTGAAGCGGTTATGGATCGGATTATTGCCGCTAACGTTATTGCCACATCCGGAGGCGCTCTGGTCAGTAAATATGATGCGAAAATCATTGGCCAAACGGTTAACGATCTGTACGATCCGGCGCAGTAACCAATCGCAGGGTTAACCGGAAGCGATTTCCCGGCGAGCATGAGCGTACGGTTAACTCGATGTTCGAAGTTCGAGGTTTGAGGTTCGAAACTATTTAGTGTTCGTTGATCCTCAAGCCCAGGCACGCAATACCGTTAACCGGAAGCGATTTCCCGGCGAGCATGAGCGCACGTTTAACGGTTTTGCGGGCCGCTTGATGCGAAAGCAGTAACGCGTGAACAGTAACAAAACAGCAGCCCGGTTCTTCTGCGGGAAGAACCGGGCTGTTTGATTGCAGTAGTCTTATTTTGTCGCGGTTTGCCTTACTTTTTCAGGGCGGCGAGAATATCAGTCAGGACATTTTTAATTTCCTGGTCGCCGTTGATATTGAACAGCAGCCCTTGCTTGCTGTAGTAATCAATTAAAGGCTGGGTTTGCGCTTCGTAAACATCCAGGCGGTTGCCGACGGCTGTTTCGTTGTCGTCACTGCGTTGATACAGTTCTCCCCCGCAGCTGTTGCACTGGCCTTCCGTCTGCGGCTTGTTGAACAGCACATGGTAGCTGGCGCCGCAGCCCTTACATACTCTGCGTCCGGTTAAACGGTCCATTAATTTTTCTCTGGGCACCGCGATGTTGACCACCCCGTCCAGCTTGATGCCCATTCCCTTTAAGGTGGCGTCTAAAGCTTCCGCCTGCTCCAGAGTGCGCGGAAAACCGTCCAGCAGGAAGCTGGCGCAGTCAGGCTTGGAAAGCCTTTCCTTAACCATGCCGACGACCACTTCATCCGGCACAAGGGCGCCTTGATCCATATATTCTTTGGCTTTTTTGCCCATGGCAGTGCCTTCTTTGATGGCGGCGCGGAACATGTCGCCGGTGGAAATATGGGTCAGGTTCAGTTCTTTCACCAGCACTTCGGCCTGGGTACCTTTACCGGCGCCGGGCGGGCCCATAATTAAAAGCTTCAACAAAATTCCCTCCTCATTTAACACTGGATATTAGCTTGTACACATTATAGCAAATATGCGGCACAGAGGAAATACAAATTTCGTTCAGTGTTTGTTCATACTCAAAGCCAGGCAGGCAAAACTATTAACCGTAAGCGATTTCTCGAAGAGTATGAGCGCACGGTTAATAACTTTACGGGCCGGCTTGATGCTGAACAGTAACGTGTGATCAGTAAC
>WQUS01000238.1 GCA_009781965.1 Bacillota bacterium
TAATTCTTCAGATATCTTAGCGCGTCTTCGGTAATGCCTTTTATCTGTTTTTCCGACGGATCGCTGTACTTGGTGATAAAATAATCCACCAATACCCCGATATCTTCCATATGATTTCTGAGCGGCGGTACATTTAAAGATAAAACTTTCAACCGATAATATAAATCCAAGCGGAATTTACCTTCATAAGCCAGCTTCAGCAAATCCTTATTCGTGGCGGCAATAATGCGCACATCTATTTTTTTGGGCTGCAGCCCGCCAATGCGGATCACTTCTTTCTCCTGAATGGTGCGCAGCATTTTACTTTGCAGCGGTAAAGGCATATCGCCGATCTCGTCCAAAAAAATCGTGCTCTTATGGGCCAGTTCAAATTTACCAGGCTTACCCTGTTTGGCCGCGCCGGTAAAGGAACCGGACTCATAGCCGAACAACTCCGATTCGGCCAATTCCGGCGGGATCGCGGCGCAATTAATATTCACGAAGGGTTTAATCCATCGATCACTGGCATTGTGGATCGCCTGGGCAAACAGCTCCTTGCCGGTGCCGCATTCCCCGCTAATTAAAACAGTGGAAGAATTATTGGCAGCCAATAAAGCAAGCCGCTTAATCTCCTCCATCGCGTTGCTTTTGTTGATAATCGAGTTGATCGTGTATCTGGTGCCGTTTATTTTATACAGGTCGTTGCCCTGTTGAATAAAATGTTCCGTGGTTTTACATTCTTTTTTGTGTAAATTATCCATATGGTCAAGCAAAAAATTAACAATCATCGGCTGGGTAATTACTCCCACCGGTTCATTATTGGCATTCACAACCGGCGTCTGACCGATCCGCACACTCCGCAGCCACTGGTTAAGCTCCGACAAATTATTAAAAACCATGTCTTCTTTGAAATAAATAACTTCTTTGATATAGTGATTGGCTACCAGATCATCAATCCCCAGCCCGTTTAACAAACAATCATACAAATTGGTTCTGGTAAACATGCCAATCATCACATTTTTGTGATCCACAACGGGAATGGCCCTCAGTTTGGTCTGGCGCAGCAATGCTATGGCGTCTCCCAACTTACTTGCGGCGGTGATGCTAACAGTGGTAGATTCCATTATTTCCTTAGCCATCATCATGTACCACCCCTTGCCCTAAAATAATGTTTGCCGTTACTATTCAGTGTTTACGGTTAAAAGTTGTTACTGGTCACACGTTACTGTTCAGCATCAAGCCGGCCCGTAAAGTTATTAACCGTGCGCTCATGCTCTCCGAGAAATCGCTTACGGTTAATAACTTTACGGGCCTGGGCTACGGGTACTAATAAACACAGGGTCTGACCAGTAACTAAAAGTTTTGCGCCGGATGATGCCGAACAGTAACTGTTTGTCGCTGCACATGTCTGATTTTACAACACAGATTAACCTTCGGCGAGGCGCCGCGCTTTATCCGCGGCCCCAACAAGCTCATTAGACATACGGTTTTTTCGGCGGAGCAATTATTGTTTCTTCTGGCATAACAATTGCTAATATAAACGTTAGCCCAATATTTATTTAAACCCGGCGGCCGGCGCCCGCACACGTTAATGGTTAGACCCTGTGCTGGTTAGAACTCATAGCCCAGGCACGCAAATCTATTTACCGTAAGCGATTTCTTGGCAAGCATGAGCGCACGGTAATAGTTTTGTGCCGGATGGTGCTGAACAGTAACGCGCACACTGTTAAAAAAACAGACAAAATAAAGTTTCTGGACATAACTGTAGTTTTATTATACACTGGATTGTATGAATTGAAAACTAAGTTGTGGACATGAAAAACCTTATAAATTAAGGAAAATTTAGAGGGGGTATTAGGATGACGACCCAGACAGTAATCAGCGATTGCATGCTATGCGTATGGGACTGCGGAATCAAAGCACACCTGGACAATGGACGTTTGGTAAAAGTAGAAGGTTTACCGGAGCACCCGATCACCAAGGGATATATTTGTCCCCGCGGTGAGGCTTTGCCCGATTATGTCTACTCGCCCAGCCGTTTGACCACGCCTATGCTGCGGGAAAACGGCCGTTTTCAAAAGGTCAGTTGGGACACCGCCCTGGACTATTGCGCCGAAAAATTAAACGGCATTAAAGAAAAGTACGGCCCCAAGGCGCTGGCGGTATTTTGCGGTTCCGTGGGCGTCGAGAACATCGAAGTAGCAACCTTTGCCCGTCGTTTTAAGGGCGCCTACGGCACCCCGAATCTCCTTTCCGTGGAAAATATTTGTTACCGGGCCCGGATTCTGGCCCGCCAGGTTACCTTTGGCCGTTATCCGATAGACGATCCGGCGGACTCCCGCTGCTTGATCCTGTGGGGGCATAACCCGGACAGCTCCAAAGGGATGCTCAGCGAACAGATCCGTGCCAAATTAGCCGACAAAGACTTTCAATTAATCGTGGTTAATCCCAAACGGATCCCGTTATCCGAAAAAGCCTACCATTTGACCATTCGCCCCGGCACCGACGCGGCCCTGGGGCTGGCTATGCTGAATGTCATTATCAATGAAGATCTGTACGATAAAGAATTTGTGGCCAACTACACTGTCGGCTTCCCGGAACTGGTGCAGCATGTGCAGCAGTATACCCCGGAATGGGCCCAGGAGGTTACCTGGATTCCGGCGTCAGATATTAAGAATGTGGCCAGAATTTACGCCAAAGCCGGCCCCAGCTGCATCAGCCAAGGCATCAACAGCTTGGATCAACACCGTAACGGCTTCCAAAACTCCCGTCTTTTATCCATCATGCAGGCGGTCACCGGCAATTTTGCCGTTCCCGGCGGTTGGGTAGAAGGACCCCGCATCCCGCTGGCCAACCTGAGCCTGAAAGACCAGGAAGAGCCGCTGGGAGCAAGCGAGTATCCCATCTTCAGCTCTCTGTGGGGGCGCAAGGCGCCTTTTGGCATCGCCACTTTGTTTCCCCAAGCTGTGCTGGAAGGCAAGCCTTATCCCATCAAAGGAGCAATCATTACCGCGGCCAACCCGGTGGTTTCATTCCCCGCGGCGCACCAGTTTAAAGAGGCGCTGTCCAAACTGGACTTTTTGGCGGTCATGGATCCGTTCCTTACCGAGACGGCCGAACTGGCCGACGTGGTTTTACCGGCCTGCACTTGCCTGGAAAAAGGCGGCCTTTCCTACGTATACGGCGTTGTTTTCGGCGAACCCTACGCCATGATACACCATAAAGTAATTGAGCCGGTGGGTGAAAGCTGGCCGGACTGGAAAATCTGGTGTGAACTTGGCCGGCGCATGGGCCTGGGCGAATATTTCCCCTGGCAAGAGGAGGAAGAAGTAGTTAACGCCTTCCTGCAGCCGGGCGAATTGAAAGACGCCCTGAATCTCAATCCGGTGGGCGCTTATTACGGCGACAAGCAGTATTATATCTACAAAAACAAAAAACCCAACACCCCCAGCGGCAAAGTGGAACTTTACTCGCAAACATTAAAAGACCACGGGTATGATCCCATTCCGGTCTATATGGAACCGGGCATAAGCCCAATCAATACACCGGAGCTGTATAAGGAATTCCCGCTTATTTTAATCAGCGGCGAACGGTCCCAGCAATACACCCATACTCAACAGCGCATGGTGCCCGTATTGCGCAACAGCAATCCCGAGCCGCTGGCCAAAATAAATCCGGCTACCGCGGCCCAATACGGTTTATTAGACGGGGCCATGGCTAAAATCGAGACCAAAACCGGACAAATGCAAATGCGCGTCAGCTTTGATAAGGACTTAGCCCTTGGCGTGGTTAGCGTACCCCACGGCTGGGCCGACGCCAACGTCAACCTATTGGTTGATATGGAGGTATTCGATCCCATCACGGCCTATCCCGATTTTAAAACGGTGCTTTGCAAGGCCACCCCGGCTTAACCGCCGTTAACTTTTTGCTTTCACCAGGAGGAGCGTCCCGCAAAGTTACTGTTCACGCGTTACTATTCGGCATCGAGCGGCACGCAACACCGTTAACCGTGCGCTCATGCTCTCCGAGAAATCGCTTACGGTTAACGGTGTTGCGTGCCGTATTCACTTTGAGTACCAACGAATACTGGACAGTAGTTACTGGTCACACGTTACTGCTTTCGCATCAAGCCGGCCCGTAAAGTTATTAACCGTGCGCTCATACTCTTCGAGAAATCGCTTACGGTTAATAACTTT
>WQUS01000239.1 GCA_009781965.1 Bacillota bacterium
AATACTTTTTTGTAAAAAAATTTATTTTTTTGTATAAAAAAATTACTTTTGGGTTAAACTTGACAGGATCAGGCAATTTAAATTATACTGGATAAACACCGTGATCTGCCTGGGTTACCGGGGTGCTCCGGACCTTAAATGCGGCCCGCCCTTTGGGGGCCGGCAAAAGTGGCTGGTACCGCGAATTTTTTTGCCCCTGGCTAAAAAGCAGGGGTTTTTGTATTTTTACTATTTCCGCAAGTAATTTACATCAGGAAGGGGCAAATTTAAATGGCATCGGAATCCCGCAAGACCTTTTACATCACTACGCCGATCTATTATCCCAGCGACAAACTGCACATCGGCCACGCCTACACTACCGTGGCTGCTGACGCCATAGCGCGGTATAAGCGCATGACCGGTTACGACGTGCGTTTTTTGACCGGTTCCGACGAACACGGCCAGAAAATCGAGCGGGTGGCCAGAGACAGGGGCCAGCAGCCCAAGGAGTACGTAGACCGGATCGTGGCCGGATTTCAGCGCCTGTGGAGCAGTCTGAGCATCAGCAACGACGATTTTATCCGCACCACCGAGGCGAGACACAAAATCACGGTGTGGAAGATCTTTCAGCAGCTCTACGACCAGGGCGATATTTACAAAGCCGCCTACGAGGGCTGGTACTGTTTACCCTGCGAAACATTTTGGACCGAGGGGCGTCTGGCGGAAGGTAACTGCCCGGATTGCGGCCGGCCGGTGGAACTGTTGCAGGAGGAAAGCTATTTCTTTAAAATGTCCAAATATGCCGACCGGCTGCTCAAACATATCGAAGCAAACCCGGACTTTATTCAGCCGATTTCCCGGCGTAACGAGATGGTTAATTTTATTCAAAGCGGTCTGGAAGACCTGTGCGTTTCCCGTACCACCTTTGATTGGGGGATTCCGGTGCCCTTTGACGATAAACATGTGATCTATGTCTGGGTGGATGCCCTGACCAACTATATTTCGGCTCTGGGCTACGGACAGGAAGACGAAACCTTGTATCAGCGCTACTGGCCGGCGGATATCCACCTGGTGGGCAAGGATATTGTCCGTTTTCATACCATTATCTGGCCCATTATCCTGATGGCGATTGACTTGCCGCTGCCCAAGCAGGTGCTGGGCCACGGCTGGCTGCTGCTGGACAGCGGCAAAATGAGCAAATCCAAAGGCAATGTGGTGGATCCGCTGACCTTGATCGATAAGTACGGGGTTGACGCCATCCGCTACTATCTGCTGCGGGAACTGCCCTTCGGCTCAGACGGCTATTACTCCGAGGAAGCTTTGGTGCACCGGATTAACCAGGACTTAGCCAATGATTACGGCAACCTGTTTAACCGCGCCTGCGCCATGGCCAACAAATATTTTGCCGGGGTACTGGAAGCGCCGGGCGCAGCCGAGGGGCCGGACGCCGAATTGTTGGCCTTGGCGGCAGATACTCCGGAGACGGTGGAAGAAATGATGGAGCGCCGGGATCTGGCCGGCGCCCTGGCGGCGATACTGAAGCTGGTGGGCCGGGCCAACAAGTACCTGGAGGAGACGGCGCCCTGGGCCCTGGCCAAGGACCCGGAGCAGCGGGGCCGGCTATATACGGTACTGTATAATGTGGCCGAGGTGCTGCGCTTTGCCACCGTAATGATTACCCCGTTTATGCCGGATCTGCCTGCCCGCGCCTGGCCGCTGTTGGGCCTGGAGGACCGGCCGGCTTTGCAAACCTGGCCGTCGCTCCAGTGGGGGAGCATTCCCGCCGGCACTGTGCTGAAAAAAGGGGAGCCGCTGTTCCCGCGCATTGATCCGGCCTCTTTGGGAGGGGAATAGTATGGCGGTGGAATTGTTTGATACCCATGCCCACCTGAATATGGAGCAATTTGCCGGCGACCTGGACGAAGTGTTTCAGCGCATGGCTGCGGCTGGGGTCACCCGGGTGCTTTGCGCCTCTTTTGATCTCAACTCCTCGGCGGAAACAGCGGCTCTGGCGGCCAATCGGCCCGGGGTGACAGCGTCGGTAGGGGTGCACCCCCACGACGCCGAAGACGTGCCGCAGGATTATCTGGCCCGCCTGAAAGAGTTGGCCCGCCAACCAGGGGTGGTGGCTTTGGGGGAGATGGGGCTGGACTATTACCGTGACCTTTCCCCCCGGCCGGTACAGCAGCGGGTGTTCCGGGAACAGCTGGCCCTGGTGCGGGAGTTAAATATGCCGGTGATGATCCATGTCCGGGACGCTTTCGCCGATCTGCTGGACATCTTGCGCCGGGACGGCATCAGCCAGGCGGGGGGCGTGATGCATTGTTACAGCGGCAGCTGGGAAGTGGCTAAGCTGTGCCTGGCCATGGGGTTTTACATTTCCCTGGCCGGCCCGGTAACCTTTAAAAACGCGGTTAAATTAAAGGAGATTGCCGTCAAAATGCCATTGGACCGGCTGCTGGTGGAAACCGACTGTCCTTATCTAGCTCCGGAACCATATCGGGGAAAGCGCAACGAGCCGGCTTACGTGCGCTATACCGCGGAGCATATCGCAACATTGCGGGGCATTTCCCTGGAGGAATTAGCGGCGGCAACCACGGCCAACGGGCTGAAGGTTTTTAATATCCGGTAGCAGCAGGAGGGTTTATGTCTACTGAACGGGTTAAAGCCCATTTTGAAGCGGAAGCGCAGGAATTTGATATGATCATCCAAAAGTTAATTCCGCACTACAATGAGATGATCGTCGCGTTGGTCTCAGTCATTCCCTTTGCCAGGGAAAGCGCCTTTGCCATGATTGATTTAGGCTGCGGGACAGGCACAGTGTCTAAGGCGGTTAAGGACAGCTTTCCCAATGTGGCGGTAACCTGCGTTGATATTGCCGAGCCCATGCTTCAAATAGCGAAAAAGAAAATCGGCGGTAAGGTAAATTGCATACAAGCGGACTTTAACAGGTTTGTTTTTCCACAGAAATATGATTTGATTGTTTCCTCGTTGGCATTGCACCATTTGGCAGACGACGGTGCTAAACTAGGCTTTTACCAAGCCATCTATGCCGCCTTAAATGCTGGCGGGATGTTTATTAACATCGATGTGGTGTTAGGCAGCGATGAAAAGCTGCAAAAGGTATTCATGGAAAAATGGCGCCAATTTATGGCCAAGAGCGTGGCTGAGGAAGAAATTACCGGGAAATGGCTGCCCAATTATTATGCGGAGGATCGCCCCGCCGCTCTGATGACTCACTTGGCGATGCTTAAAGAGTGCGGTTTTTCAGCTGTTGATGTGATCTATAAATATTATAACTATGCCGTCTATGGCGGTAAAAAACAAGGCCAAATCAATAACAAGGAATATTGATTTTTCGGGGGCGGAGGTTGCATGGCCAAATTTTACTCAGCAGAGCATTTATACCTATGGCGTCATAAAAAACGCGGGGCTTACTGTTATTCCGCTTACTTGAAGAAAGTGTTTGTATGTGACCAGTGTTTATGCCATAATCTCTATAGTAGTTACATTTTATGTTGTTTTACCTATCGGGTCGCTATTGCACACCTTTACAAAGGAGTATGTTTATGGCGTTTTGCCCTAGCTGTAAAGCGGAATACCGTGAGGGATTCACTGTTTGCGCCGATTGCGGCGAAACATTGGTGGAAAAACTCGCCTTACCGCCCGAAAAGCCCGAAGAGCCCGTAAGGTACGAAAAGTACGAAAAGCCCGTAATGTTCGAATGCCCTGCAACGGAAGACGTGGCACTTGGGCAGCCGGTATTGCTATACTCAGGCGCCGACGATGTGAACGCCAATATATTGCTGGCCACACTTAAAGACCATGGAATCCCGGTATTCCTGAAAAGGCGCGGCGCCGGGGACATCTATATTGGCAGGGACAAATCCTTTGCGGTAGAGATCTATGTCCAGGCGGCTATGCTTGATCGGGCCAGGGAGATATTAAACTACATTATACCCGAAGAGAGTATGATTGAAGACTTTGCAGACGACGACCCGGCTAACCTGGCGGAAGACATGGATGAGGAGTCTGAAGCGGAACTAAATCGCGTCCTGAGAAATGAAAGAATAGCGTTATCCGCCATGGGACTTGGCTTTATATTGCTTTTTATTTTGGTTGTAGCGATGTTGTTGTTTATCTTTGGTGGTTAGTTGGTATTTGGCGGTTAATTTGCGGTTCCCAAGAGAGGCAACCGCCGTCCTTGGCAATCCAATACATACGTTTGCTAAACTTTATCGCGCTCACTAAAATTTTCTGTGCAAAGTTCAAAGGGGAAAAGTACTTCTTCAAGAATATACATATAACGGTTTCGCCTTCCTTTGGTGTTTTTTGATGTTTTTTGTCGGGCTGCAAAAAACATTTTGCTAAGCAAAGAGGTGGAGCCTTTCTTGGCTGGCAGCATTTAAGGGATATTGGGTATAATAGTTGGGTAATATGGGTTAACCGAACAGCTGTGGTGAATTATTCAGATTGGGGAAATAGACGTGGTTTATTTATGTGTGCTTAAACAAGTGTTATTAATAATTGTGATGGTGTTTTGGCTGTACCAAGTGATTATTAGTTTGTTTTCTTTTGTCAAGCCCAAAGATAAAAAGCTGTTGGTCAATAAACAACATAGATTTATGGCGGTTCTCCCGGCCCATAATGAAGAAACGGTCATCAGAAATTTAATCCGCAGTTTAAAAAGGCAAGATTATCCCGGGACATTGCTGGATATATATGTTATCGCGGATAATTGCACCGACGACACTGTTGCTATCGCCAAAGAAGAAGGGGTATTTGTTTACCAGCGCTTTGATGAGACCAAAAAAACCAAAGGTTATGCGCTGAACTGGTTTTTAACCAGAAAAGTTGACGAAGACGCCGACTATGACGCTTTTTGTGTTTTTGATGCGGATAATATTGTCAATAGCGACTTTTTTAGTGTGATGAATAAAAAATTGTGTCAGGGCGAAGTGGTGGTCCAAGGTTACCGGGATATTAAAAATCCCACGGATACCTGGATTACCGCCGGCTATGCCATATTTTACTGGACCATGAACAGATTTTATCATCTGGCCAGGTATAATTTGGGCTTATCTCCTTTGCTTAATGGGACCGGTTTTATGGTTAAGTTTGATTTGATCAAAAAAGAGGGCTGGAACACCTTTACCATTACGGAAGATATTGAGTTTTCCCTGCAAAATATAGCCAATGGCCGCAAGCTGGGCTGGGCAAGCGAGGCCGTTGTTTATGACGAGCAGCCGTTAACATTTGCCGAATCCTGGAAACAAAGAACCAGATGGACCGTTGGTCATCTGCAATGCCTGAAACATTATACCAAGGATTTGCTGAAAGGGATTAAAGAATATAAAACTTTAATGAATGTAGATGGAATGTTGTATCTTACCGGTATCCCGATGATGGTTGTGACCACCTTTTTGGTGCTGGTTAATCTTGCCATTTATTTAATGGATGGTATGACAGCGATGGGGTTACTACTTAATTGCGCCAGTTATTTATTGCTGACATTTGCTCTGCCGGTTATTGTGGGCGGATTAAGTATGATCATTGATAAGAGGCCTTTAAGGCCGATGATCAAAGGATTGTTGTGCTTTCCTTTTTTCCTTGGTTCATGGATCTTAATTAACTTTAGGTGCCTGATCAAGCAAGATGTCAAGTGGGAAAAAATAAGCCACGTAAGAGATATCAAGATCGAAGAAGTGCAAGTGAAATAGAAGAGTACAAGTGAAATAGAAGAAGTGCAAGCGAAATAAAGGGATGATTTTTTTGGCCGGTGCAACTAACGGACTGACCCTGGTTTTTACCGGCGACGGTAAAGGCAAGACCACCGCGGCTTTGGGGCTGGCCTTGCGGGCTTGGGGTCAGGGGATGAAAGTACTGATGATCCAGTTTATCAAGGGCGGCTGGTCATGCGGTGAATTAAAAGCCGCGGCCCAATTGGGCCCCGGTTTTGCAATCCGCCGGCTGGGCGAGGGCTTTATCAAGGATGCCGCGGGCGAAGGGCTGGAAGCCCACCTGGCGGCGGCGCAAAAGGCGCTGGCGGAAGCCAGGCGGGACGTGGCTGAAGCCGGCTGCGAAACCGGCTACGATATGATTATCCTGGATGAAATCAATTACGCTGTGCACTACGATCTGGTGGCGCTGGCGGATGTACTGGAGCTCATCCGGGCCAAACCGCCCGGATTGCACCTGGTGCTCACCGGGCGCCACGCGGCTCCGGAGGTAGTGGAACTGGCCGATCTGGTTACCGAGATGAAAGAGATTAAACATCCTTACGCTTCCGGCGCCAAGGCTCAGCCAGGCATTGAGTACTAAAAGCAGCAAACTAATATTTTAGGCCGCCCCAATATACCGGTTGGGTCACTTCCGCTATGGCCGGTAACCGCACATCTCGCAGAGCCCACTTTTGGTATTCGGCAAAACCGGTCCGGTCCACGATGTAGCCAATGTGTTCTTTGCCCCCCGGCGCGTTGAGGTCAATATATTTTTCCACGTAGTCGTAAGTATTAAGGATAATTTTAATGATGCTGTCCTCGTCAATCCATTTGATAAAATCCACCCCCAGCCGGGGATTGCGCCGGCCTGTCCGGCCGAAAAGGGTAAGGCGGTAATATTTTTCCCGGCTCCTTGTCCAGGCGGCCATCGGGCAGCTGACGATACATTCCCCGCAGCCGATGCATTTTTCTTCGTTGCGGGCAGGACGGTAATTAATTTCGCTCAGAGCCCCGACGGATTTTTTCCGGCAGTTATGGATGCAGGCGCGGCAGGTAACGCAGCGCTCCGGCTCAAATTGCGGCAGGGTCATGCCGATAATGCCGAAGTCGTGCATCCGTACTTTGGTGCAATCGTTAGGGCAGCCGGTCAGAGCGATTTTAAAGTGCAGGTTGTTGGGGAACACGGCCTTTTCCAGCCGCTGGGCAAAAGCGGTGGTATCATAACAGGCATAGGGGCAAACCCGGTTGCCAATGCAGGCCGTGATATTGCGGGTGCCGGCGGCGGGATAACCCTGGCCCGGCTCGGTTTGATTGATCCCCATGCCCGCAATAACGGGCTGCAGCAGTTCTTTAACCAAGGGCATATCCTCAAACCGGATGCCTGGCACTTCAAACCCCTGTCTGGCGGTTAAATGTACGGTACCGTTGCCATATTCCCTGGCTATTTGGTGAATTATCTCCAGATACTCCGCCTTTAAGTGGCCGCCGGGCACCCGGATGCGGGAGGCGGTTAGGCCCCTTGCTTTGGTAACCCGGAAAGCGTTTTTAATGACCTCTTTGGTATTGATATCCATATGCCTTGCCTCCTAATCCACTAAGGTTTTGCCTTGGGTATAGTTAAATACCGGGCCGTTGAGACAGACATAAACGTCATTGATCCGGCAATGGCCGCACTTGCCAATCCCGCAGCACATTTTCCGCTCCTGGGAGATCCAGATGTTATGTTCCGCAAATCCGGCCGCCAATAAGCCCTGGATGGCAAAGCGCATCATAACGGGGGGACCGACCACAATCGCCGCGGCGTTGGAGGCATCCTGTATCTTCAGCTGCGGGATATGTTCGGTGACGAGACCGACCTGACAATGAGCAGGGCCTTCGCCGGCGTCCACGGTCAGAATCAAATTAATTTTTGTCGCCCAGCGGCTAAAATCATTGTAAAACAGGATGTCCTGCGGGCTTTTAAATCCGGCGACCAAGGTTAAACCGCGCACTTCTTCGGGATGATTGGCGAAATGCTCCACCAGGCCCCGCACCGGGGATACCCCTGTGCCGCCGGCGATCACAACCAGCTCCCGGCCCCGGTAATCATCCACATTGAAACCGTTGCCGTAAGGCCCGCGCAGGAACAGCTTGCGGTCGGCGTAATGTTCAAAGAGCTCATTTGTCACCCTGCCGACCCGCCGGATGGTCAGGTCAATCAGGCCGGGCTCAATACCGCTGACTGAAATGGGCGCTTCGCCAAACTTGGGGATGGAAACCTCAAAAAACTGTCCCGGCTTTACCGGTCCCTCATAGGCCAGGCGAAAGGTGTACTCAATATCCGTATGTCTGATGACTTCCTTTACTGTGGCCAAAAAGGGCTGATATTCATTCCGCGGCATCGCTTTTCACCTCCCGCAGGGCTTCCTCCAGCCGGTTGACAATCCGGGCAAAGGAAATGTATTCCGGGCACACATCGTCACAGCGGCCGCAGCCGACGCACATCTGGTAGCCGAACCGCTGTTTGTAGTCAAACACCTTGTGCAGGGTTTTAAAACGCATTCGCTGGCCGTTCTTGGGCCGGTAGCAACCGCCTCCCGCTACATCGGTGAATCCGTCCACCATGCAGGAAGCCCACACCCGGCGGCGCTCCCCTGCTTTTCCGTTATCGGTATAGAATAAGTCCTGCATGGTATAGCAGGTGCAGGTGGGACAGGAAAAGTTGCACCGTCCGCATTTGATGCAGCGCCCGTCGTACTGGTCCCACATGGCTGCGGCGGCCACCCCGGCGTCCAGAAGGGCGGGTATGCCGACCCTGGTAGGCGTGGCGGCGACAAATGATGGTTCTACGGCTAATGTTTGGGAAGCTGCCGCCTCGAAAAGAGCCGCCCAATCAGCGGCGCGGCAATCAATCAAGTAGTTGGCATTTTCATCCTGTTCAATACTGAAATCATAATTGTCCGAACGGTTGGCGACCATATCCACGCAAAAGCAGGTGTCAAAGGCGGTGGGACAGCCGATGAGAGCGAATCTGGTTTTCTCCCTGATCCGTTTGTAGTAATAATCCTCGGCTCCGTTGCGGAGATATATTTCATCCAGCCGCCGCACGGCGTGCAGATCGCAGCTGCGCAAAAAGACGAGCACCCCTTGGGCAGGCGGGTCCGGTTCTTTCATCTGTTCTTCGGTAAAGTAAAACAACGTTTCCGTTATGGGCAGGAGAGCTTCTTTAAAAGAGTGGGCTGATTTGGCGTCCAAAACAATTTCGTCCGCCGAGGCAATTTTACCGTACCGAATCAGATCCGTACCGGAAAAAGGCCCGCCTCCGGTAAAGCGTTTAGGGGCGAAAAGGGTATGGTTTAGCGACAGTTTTTGCAATACTCCGTCGCATGCTTCTTTGGTCAGACGGTACCCCATTTTTTACTCTCCTTTCATGAATCTGGCTTAACATTATTTTAATGCCAAATCTATCCTTCGGTCAAGGTAACTCCGGGTTACTGGTCACACGTTACTGCTTTCGCACCATCCGGCCTGTAAAGTTTTGAGGATCAGCAAACACTTCATAGTCTCGAACCTCGAACCTCGAACTTCGAAACTATGATGGACCCCGTTGTCAAGACAAATTTTTTAAAAAGTTAAGATACAAACTGTTGTTCTGTATAGGATTATTTTGTCAATTATTGCTAATAATAACATGTTTTTTGGTGAGCCCCCGAGGAAATTTTTCACATTTGCACAAAGGCGCCGAAGGGTAGTCTTGACAGTCAGCGTCCCACACGTGGTAGAATGGCAATGCGACGGGAACATAAGCGTACATGTTTTCCGGAGCCGCCCCGTCGGCACCCAGCATTGGCCACGTGTGGGCCTGGCTGTCAAGACCGCCGGACCTCCTTTGAGCCATAAACCTCGGCTGGCGTCCGGTACTCTAAAGACTGATGGAGCCGTTTGTGATTATAGAACTCAAAGTATTCCTTTATTTTACAGCGGGCTTGCCGTGGACTTTTGTATTCGTTTAAGTATACCTCCTCATACTTTAGGCTGCGCCAAAGGCGCTCAGTAAATATATTATCTCTGGCACGTCCTTTGCCATCCATGCTGATTCGTGCCCCTGCACCAAGTACCAGCTGGATATACCGTGGACTTGTAAAATGGCTTCCTTGGTCGCTGTTAAATATTTCTGGTATTGATTGATCAAGCGCTTGCTTAACCGCTTGGATCACGAACTCTATCTCCAGGGTTTGATCCATAGCCCAGCTAATTACATAGCGGGAATACCAATCTATCACGGCTACCAGGTACATCCATCCATTAGTGAGCCGTATGTAAGTCACGTCGATGCCCCAAACATGATTTGGATAACTGGCTACTACGTTTCTGAGCAGATAAGGATATACTTGTTCTTTAAGCTGCCGCTTGCTCAGATTAGGCCCGGGACAGATGCCGGCGATACCCATCTCACGCATGTGCCGCTGGACCGCTTTGCGGTTGATACGTACACCCTCCCGATTTAGTTGAGCAGTAATCCGCCGGGAACCGTAAAAGGGATGCGCAGTATAGATTTCATCAATACGGTGCTTAATAGCAATCTCTTCTGCTGAAGGCTGCACATGCTTGTAGTATAGGCCAGTACGGTTTATGCCTAACATGTTGGCTTGGACTGTAATGGGCAGTTCTGGGTTGTCCCATTCAATCATAGCTTTACGCTCGGTTACCATGAACCTAGATACCAGCTTTTTTTTTCAACCAGTCCAATTGAGTAGTCAACTGACCAATTTTAGCATAAAGATCTTGCAGCTGTTTTTCATAGCCGGCTCTGATGACTTCCGTCTCCTTGTGACCATCAGCAAACAGTTCCGGCATTCCTTCTAATGCCTGCTTTTTCCAACGATTTAGTTGGGTAATGTGTACCCCACACTCTGAAGAGATTTGAGATATGGATTTCTCTTCCCTAAGCATTTCCAGGACCACTTCGGTTTTGAATGATGCTGAATATTTTTTGCGAACTGACATTTAGAGCTTAAGACCTCCTGGTTTGCTGTCCGAATTCCTGGGTCCATTATAAACCTCGAGTAAACCGTGCGCTCATACTCTTCGAGAAATCGCTTACGGTTAATAACTTTACGGGCCTGGGCTGGTACTAACAAACGTTACTGGTCTGACC
>WQUS01000240.1 GCA_009781965.1 Bacillota bacterium
CAAACACTGAACAGTAACCGGGAACAGGCGGTAACCTTCCCGGCGGTGGGAGTGAGTAATGTTGCGTTTTATTGTTACCGGCGGCGGCACCGGCGGTCACATCTATCCCGCTCTGGCCATAGCGGACGGGCTGAAGGGGCGCTATCCGAACTGTTCGATTATGTATATCGGCACTGACCGGGGGTTGGAAGCGGACTTGGCGCCGGCGGCCGGATTGGATTTTTGTACGGTTCGAGCCAGGGGCATCCGGCGCAGTTTGTCGCCGCAAAACCTGAAAGTGCCTTTGGAGGCTGCCGCCGGTTACCGGGAAGCGAAGCGGCTGATCAAAAACTTTGCGCCCCGGGCGGTGGTCGGTACCGGCGGCTATGTATGCGGACCGGTGGTGCTGGCGGCGGCCAAAATGAAAATAGCGACCTTGATCCACGAACAAAATGCCATGCCCGGGCTGACCAACCGGATTTTGGCCCGGTTTGTGGACAGGGTGGCGGTGACTTTCGAGGATTCCCTGCCCTATTTCCCCGCCCGCGCCAAAGCCTTTCTGACCGGGTTGCCGGTACGGCCGGAGGTGCTTACGGCGAGCCGGGAGACGTGCCGGGCCAAATATGGGCTGCGGGATGAAGAGCGGCTGGTGCTCTCCTTCGGGGGCAGTCAGGGCGCCAAGACCATTAACCGCGCCGTGGCTGACGCGGCGGCGTGGATTGGCGGCCAAAAGGCTCTGCAATGGCTGCATGTTACCGGCAAAGGGCAGTATGATACTTTTATGGCCCTGCTGAAGGAAAATGGCCTTGGGGTAGCGCCAGGCAATTTGACCGTTATGCCTTACCTGTACGAAATGCCGGAAACCTTAGCGGCGGCTGACCTGGTGGTGGGACGGGCCGGCGCCGCCAGTATCGCAGAGATTACGGATCGCGGATTGCCGGCTTTGCTGGTGCCTTTCCCCTATGCTACCGCTAACCACCAGGAATACAATGCCCGGGCGCTGGCCGACCGGGGGGCGGCGGTAATGATTGCGGACGCTGATTTTTCCGGCGCCGCGCTGACCGCTGAACTGGAAAAATTACTGCGTGAGCCGGAAGGGCTGCGGTCAATGGGGTTGGCCAGTCGGGATTTAGGCCGGCCCCGGGCTTTGGATGATATTATTGACGCTATAGCGGAGTTGATTTAACCAACATTTAAGTAATGGACAAGTATGTAATGGACAAGCCCCGAGGGAAGGCGCCCTCAGCTGTAACACCAATTTAAACAGGCGCATAATATGAGATATCCTCTCTTGGCTGGCTATACTTGCACCACTCCGGTGCAGGAAGGAGCTGATTGGCTGGTGACAGAAATACCGGATAAAGTGCATTTTATAGGCATCGGTGGAGCCGGCATGAGCGGTTTGGCCAGGGTGCTGTTGGAGCAGGGTCGTGACGTGCGCGGTTCGGATATGCATAGTACGGCGGTGACTGAGAAGCTGCGCCATTTGGGGGCCACTGTATATATCGGCCATGGCGCGGACAATATCGGAGATGCGGAATTGGTGGTGATCTCCACGGCCATTGCCGCGGGTAATCCGGAATTGCTGGCGGCAGCCGCAGAAGATATTCCGGTCATCCATCGGGCCGATTTGCTGGCTTTGTTAATGCATCGGCAAAGGGGGGTGGCCATAGCCGGGGCCCACGGTAAAACCACTACTACCGCTATGCTGGCGCTGGTAATGGAAAAATGCCGCCTGGATCCGACCATACTCATTGGAGGTGAATTGACCAATATCGGCGGCAATGCCAAACTGGGCCGGGGCGAGTATCTGGTTGCGGAAGCGGATGAAAGCGATCAGTCATTTTTGAAATTAAAACCTTATCTAGCCGTGGTCACCAATATTGAAGACGATCATCTGGATCACTACGGTTCGGTGGAAAATATTATTGCGGCGTTCCGCCGGTTTATGGGCGGCGTTACAACCGGTGGCGCGGCGGTACTTTGTTTTGATGACCAGACGGTCAGAGAGATTGCCGACGCCTGTGCCGAGAGAGTGATTAGTTACTCCTTGGAATATCCGGCGGCTGACTATGTGTTAAAGGATATCCGGCTGACCGCAAGCGGCTCTAAAGCGGAGGTATATTACCGGGGCCAGCGGCTGGGTCCTTTGTCCCTGTCCGTTCCCGGCAGACATAATCTGGCCAACGCCTTGGCGGTGGTGGCCGCCGGGCGGTTTATCGGCATTTCTTTCCCTAAAATTGCGGCTGCTTTGCCTGATTATCGGGGCGCCAGCCGGCGTTACCAACTGCTGGGCCGGGTGAACGGCGTCACTGTGGTGGATGATTACGCGCACCATCCCACAGAAATTGACGCTACCCTCAAAGCGGCCAGACAGGTGCATGAGGGCCGGATCATTACGGTTTTTCAGCCCCATCGCTATTCCAGAACATCATTGCTGCACCAGCGGTTCGGCAACTGTTTTGCTCATACGGACCTCTTAATCATCAATGATATCTACAGTGCCGGAGAAACACCATTGCCCGGCGTTACCGCGCAGCTCATTGTGGACGCTGTGGCGGCGCATAACGGTCACCGGCCGGTTTTTATCGGCTCCCGCCACGAAACAGTGGCTTACCTGACCGCTGAGCTGCGGCGGGGCGATCTGGTGCTCACCATGGGCGCGGGCGATATTTGGAAAACCGGTGCGGAGCTGTTAAACCGGCTGCGGGAAAAAGAGCAAAGCTCTAATATCCCCTAATGAGGAGCGCTGACCGTTGGCTGGCAAAGACGTGTACGACGGGTTAAACAAATTGTTTAAAGGACAGCTTAAGGCGGCTGAGCCGATGAGTAAACATACCAGCTGGCGGATTGGCGGCGCGGCGGATTATTTTGCCGAGCCGGCCGACCGGGACGATCTCCGCCTGGCTTTATTATGGGCTGCCCGGCAAGGGTTGCCGGTTACTGTCATTGGCAACGGCACTAATTTGCTGGTTGCGGATCGGGGCGTGCGCGGTCTGGTGCTCAAGTTGGGCGCCGGCCTGTCTGCTATTACCATTGAAGGCGCGGTGATTAATGCCGGCGCCGGGGCGTCACTGCCCAGGCTGGCTTATCTGACCTTGCGGGCCGGCTTGTCCGGATTTGAGTTTTTGGCCGGCATACCGGGCAGCGTGGGCGGAGCGCTGCTGATGAACGCCGGAGCCAACGGCGGCTCGGTGGGAGAGCGGGTTTTGCAGGTTACCACCATGGATTATGCCGGCCGGACCGCAATTTTTGAAAAAAATGAGCTGGAATTCAACTACCGGAAAAGCTGTTTAGCGCGCCGGGATGTGATTATTGTCGGGGCCAGTTTTGCCGGTCTGCCTTGCTCCGAAGCGGAAATTAAAAAAAAGATGGACGATTACCTGGAGCGGAGAAGAAACACTCAGCCTTTGGAACAGCCCAACGCCGGCAGCGTTTTTAAAAACCCGCCCGGGGATTCGGCCGGCCGGTTGATTGAAAAGGCCGGCTGCAAGAACATGCGGGTGGGTGCGATTCAGGTTTCGCCGCGGCACGCCAATTTTTTTGTTAATCTGGGCGGCGGAACTGCCGCCGATGTGCTGGCCCTGGTGCGAAAGGTGCAAGGGGCGGTGGAAAAACAGTGCGGGGTAAAACTCTTGCTGGAGGTGCAGCTGCTGGGGGAGTTTTAGCTGGAGGTGCAAATATAATTGCATAGATATATGATTGCGGGCGGCAATCGTTTACAGGGCGCCGTGCGGGTAAGCGGCTCAAAAAACGCGACCTTACCCATTGTGGCGGCCAGTTTGCTACTGGACGGCGAATGCACTATCGAGGGTATTCCCCGTCTCCGGGATGTGGCGGTGATGCGCGATGTGCTGACCCACTTGGGCGCCGCTGTGAGCTGGGAGAAAGACACCATGCGCATTGACGCCAGAGGGGTCGACTGCCAGGAGGTGAGCGAGGACCTGATGCGGCGCATGCGGGCTTCCAACCTGGTATTAGGTCCCTTAATCAGCCGGTTTAAATACGCCAAAATCAGTTATCCGGGCGGCTGTAATATTGGCACCAGACCAATGAACCTGCATCTGAAAGGATTACAGGCGCTGGGGGTGGAAATTACGGAAAAGTTCGGTTATATTACCGCCGCGGCGCAAAAACTGCAGGGCAGTGAAGTTTACCTGGATATGCCCAGTGTGGGAGCTAC
>WQUS01000241.1 GCA_009781965.1 Bacillota bacterium
CAACCCCAGCGTCCTTCTTTAAATTCCAAGGGTCTTGTGGTTTTTCGTTTGAAAATAGAATTGCAACAGGAGCGTACTTAAGTTTCAGTCTCTTGGCAATTTCGCTTTGCATAAGCATTTTTCCTCCTTATAAACAAAAGTTCGGATAATTTTAATTTATTTTAATTATACCATTATAGTATATTTAGATTAAGATTTATTGTTTCGCAAATACGCGGGAGATTGACAAAGGAGGAAAAAACTATATGCCAATGAAAAAACGGACAAGGAGAATCTTTATAACAGTTCTGGTACTCATTTGGACTCTGGGTATGTTTGTAACCGGCCGGCCATCGGTCATGCAAGTTGCGGAGGCTGCTGTTCCCACAGCCGGCGCGGCGCAATGGGTCAATTCATTCACGGATGTTCAGCCAAACGACTGGTTTTATTATGATGTGGCCTATGTTAATGGCAACGGCCTCATGGCCGGTACAAGCGCAAATAAATTCAGTCCCCGGATGAATTTAACCCGCGCCATGATCGTCACGATTTTATACCGTGAGGCCGGCAGCCCTGAGGTAAGCGGGCTGACTAACCATTTTAGCGATGTGGCCGGCGGAACATGGTACACTGACGCGATTACATGGGCAGCAAAAAATGGTGTTGTTTCCGGCTATGGCAACGGCAAATTCGGTCCCGCGGAAAAGGTGACCCGGGAACAGCTGGCAGTGATTATTTTTAATTACGCGCAATTTGTTAATAAAGGCCCGGTCGGACAGTGGGCCATCCGGGTTGACTTCAAAGATATTGCGGCAATTAGCGATTGGGCCTTTGAGGGGGTAATGTTCTGTCGTTTACAAAACATTATCACCGGCCTGCCGGACGGCGCTTTTGATCCAAAAGGCGAAGCGACTAGAGCAGAGGCTGCGGCTATGCTGCGCAGATTCATTGACAATGTAATTCAACCTGATAATCGGCGAATCATTCCGGCTGAGTATCAAACTTTGAGCGTCAATCTATTTCAAGACACTTGGTCAAAAACAGAAGACGGGGCGGATTTAACCGGTTCCGCGCAATTTACCGCAGCCGATAGTGAATTCATCGCCCTGCAAGGCTATTTGCATGACGCGGAATTGCAGCCAACGGACAACGCCGGTAACTTTACGCCTGATTTCAGCTTTACTGCCGGCAATAGCGGGCAAAACGGCTATGACTTTGTTTTTACCGCTGACAACCAGTTGATTATGCGCAATCCGGTGGGCCTTTGCACCGAAGTGGATGTTCCGGCAAGCTTGCTTAACGGATTAAAAGGCTTCATAGCGCAGATTCGTAACGGGCAAAATGACCCGGGCAAAACCACCGCCGGCCTTCTTAAGGAAATAATAAGCTGCGCCCGGTACGGGCTTGTCATCAACAGTCCTTACGGTAATCAGCTGGTGTTAGACTATCTGGTTAACTTATGGGGTGATCCGGGCGAGGATGCCTACCGGGATATTCCAGAAGCCAAGGGCACGTATGTGACATTCCCCCATCGCAATGTAACTGTGGGAATGAATAAAGGTATGCAAGTATTTGAGATGTGCGATACAGACAGGGCGACAATCGGCAGGATTACCTTCGGCGATATTAAAGCGGCTCTCGGTCAGCCGGTATATGACGTTCAAGATGGAACGGGAAAACGTATCGTCGGGTATCATATCAACAATGATTACAACCTTGAGTTTGTGCTGACAGGCAATAAGGAGCGCGCCACAGTAGATCATTACAATGTTCTCTGGCCCCAGGGGTCGGTTAATATTATGGCCGGCGATCCGGGAAGACAATGGTAAAACTGATCTGATAATAAATGGTACGTTACTGTTACTCGACCGTACTGTTTAGCATCGAGTGGTACGCAAAACTGTTACTTGTACGCTCGTGCTCTCCGGGAAATCGCTTATGGTTAACGGTTTTGCGTACCCGGCTTTGAGGATCAACAAACACTGAATAGTAACAATGGTTCATTGAATATGTTACTTTATTGCCCCCATCGGTTATTTTAGGTGGGGGTGTTGAACCGGTGCTTTTTGATGCTCCAGTATTTTGTATATTTTCGACAAAAGTAGACATTTTTCCCCTTGTTTCACTTGTTTGTGATAATTATCATGTTAGATAAGTGTTCGTCTGAGTTTCAAATTTGTTGTGACTGCTAATGATTATCCGTCATAGCCAAGTTAAAAACGGGAGGACCTAACCGTGAGCAAAGACGAGTTCTTAGATGAAAAGATTATCGAACTAATCAACCAGGCGGAGAAATCGTCCGCGGCAACCCAGACGCCGGCGTCTAACGTCATCGAACTCCGTCCCCAGCGGACCATTTACAGCGGCATCAAAGACAGCGACGGCCAGCTGATCGAATTTACCGCATGCCCCTTCATAGAAAACAAAATCGCCATGATGGTCCCCAAAGACTTCAAAGAAATGGACCAGGCCAGCGCCAAAATCAAATACCCCATGGAACAGCGGCCGGGCACGATCCTCACCGACCACACCGGCACCATCAACATTCTATTAAGCTACATGGATGAAACTATCACCAACCAAGACACCGAGCGGATCAGAGACCAGATGCTAACGGTGATGTGCCGGGTGAATCCGGGCATTAAGCCCCAAAGGGCCGGCCAGGAAATAATCGCCGGCAAAAACATAGCCTACGTAGAATTTACCCATAGCGCCATCGACGGCAAACTATACAACCTGATGTACTTCATGGAACTGGACGGCAAAGCCTTAATGGGCCTCTTCAACTGCCTGACTAAAAAAATAAAATACTGGCAGCAGCCGGCGCTGGAAATGATGCGCTCCATCCGCCTGCTCGACTCAAGCGACCAAACCAACCCAAACAACTAAACCGACTAAAACATCCAAACCGGCAAAAACAACCAAACCAACCAAACAACCATACCGGCAAAAACAAACAAACCAACCCCAACAACCCAAAAATCAAAAGAAAGGAGCCCCGCCTCCATGAACTACCGCCTTGCCCAATTAAACCAGCGGCCGGCCAATCAATACCTCCCCGCCGCCAACCTGCGCGTAGCCCCATACCAAGTAGAACAAATACTGGCCATGCAAATACAACAGCGGCTCAACCAACATACCAGCTGCTATTTCAAAGCACTCCTGCCGGAAGCCCTAAAAGACACCTACGCCAAACAACCAGCCAAAGCAACCAACATCCTGATCAGCGTAATAGACGACACCTCCGGCGAAGAATACATACTCTTTCAAGGCCTGGTCCAACAAGCGCGCATCCAAGCGGCAGACCAGGTCTACTACCTGGAAGTACACGCCCTATCCCACAGCAGCCAATTGGACATCGAAAAGAAAAACAGATCCTTTCAGGACAAACAAAAACCCTACGCCGACCTGATCAAAGAAATCGTCTACCCCTATCCGGACGGCGACATCATCGATCAAATAACAGACGGCGCCCGCACAGAAGCATTGATCATGCAACACCGGGAAACCGACTGGGAACTCCTGATCCGGCTGGCCTCCCGCTTCAACAGCGGCGTCATTGGCAACGCCATCTTCGACGCCCCCAAAATATACTTCGGCCTCCACACCGCCCAAAACCTAACCGTCACCTCCGCCAACTACGCACTGCAAAAAAACCTGCGCCACTACCGGCGGCTGGCGAAAAACGGCGTAACCGGCATCAGCGAAGGAGACTTCCTCAGCTATGCAATAGAAACAGACCGGCTGGTCAACATCGGCGACCAAATAACCTTTCAAGACCGGGAACTATACGTCGCGGCAGCAGACTGGCTGGCCGATAAAGGCCTCCTGGTCAGCCGCCTCACCCTAACGCCCCCGGACGGCCTCAAACAGCCCAGGCAAACAAACCCCAGCCTGATTGGCGCCGCCTACAGCGGTAACATCCTGGCCGCCCGCAACGACCTGGTCCAAGTAACCCTGAACACCGACGCCGACCAAGGCCACGACCCGGGTGCACCCTGCTGGTTCCCCTACTCCACCATCTACTCCTCCCGGGACGGCAGCGGCTGGTACTGCATGCCCGAAACAGGCGACCTAATCCGCATCTACTTCCCCGACAGCGAAGACGACCACGCCTACGCCATCAACTCAGTCCACGAACCGGTTAACCCGGCCCGGCCGAACCAAAACACCGCCGCCACAG
>WQUS01000242.1 GCA_009781965.1 Bacillota bacterium
ATTGCCGCCGGCGCCAGGCAGGCCGGCGGGGAGATGATTGTTGTTTGCCGGGATAATGACCAGGCGCTGCAGGAGCTGCAAAACAGACTGTTGCCCGATGACCTGGTGCTGGTTAAAGGGTCCCGGGCTATGGCTATGGAGGAAATTATCCGTGGTCTGTTGAAAAAAGAGGTAGACTATACTGTATTAAAAGATTAATCAGCAAGGAGCCGGCAGCCGTAATGATTTCTGATACCCAGATTTCCCTTTCTTTTACGGTGGCCCTGGTGGTCACTTTGGCCTTGGGGCCGTTAATTATTCCGCTGCTGCGGCGGCTGAAGTTCGGTCAATCCATTCGTGATGACGGCCCGGCCCGCCATTTAATCAAGGCCGGCACGCCTACCATGGGCGGATTGATGTTTTTGGCCGGCATTGCCCTGGCGGTGCTTTTGGTCGCCCGGCAGGACCGGGACGCCTTGGTGGTGCTGGGGATCACTATGGGTTTTGGCCTGGTTGGCTTTTTGGATGACTTTGTGAAGGTAGTGCTGAAACGTTCGCTGGGGCTGCGGGCCAGGGAAAAACTGTTGGGCCAGATTCTGCTGGCGGCTTTGTTGGGAGCGCTGGCTCCGGCTCTGGCGGGAGGCGCCGCTGTCATGTCGGTACCCTTTGCCGCCCTGGTGGCGGGGCAAAGCGTGCTCTTGGCGCCGCAATACTGGTTATATATGCTCTTTATTATTGTGTTTACTGTTGGCGTGGCCAACTCTGTCAATCTGACCGACGGCTTGGACGGCCTGGCCTCCGGCGTTACCATAGCTGCCGCTGCGGCCTTTATTCCCATTGGTATTTTAGTGGGCCGGCCGGGGATTTCCCTGGTGATGGCGGCACTGATGGGAGGATGTTTGGGTTTTTTGTTTTTTAACCGCTACCCGGCCCGGGTATTTATGGGTGATACCGGCTCCCTGGCTTTGGGCGGCGCCCTGGCCGCGGCGGCGGTGCTTAGCGGCGCCGAGTTGGCTCTGTTTTTAATTGGCGGCGTATTTGTCCTGGAGACTCTGTCTGTGATCCTGCAGGTGTTTTTCTTTCAAGTCTTCGGCCGGCGGATTTTTCGCATGAGTCCGTTGCATCATCATTTTGAGTTATCCGGCTGGAGCGAGATTAAAGTGGTTGTCGTTTTATGGCTGGCAGCCGTTGGTTTTGCCGTCCTGGGTGTGATTGGTTTTGTTACCGGCTAGCGAATTAAGATGACCTGGCGCGGAAGTAGGGATATTGCTTGGAACCATTGGAACTAAAGGGAAAAAAAGTGCTGGTGGTGGGGGCCGGTAAAAGCGGACTGTCTGTGGCCGGGTTTTGTCTTGGCCATGGTGCTTTGGTGACCGTCACCGACGGCAATAACAATGATCAATTAAATGTTGCGTTGGCTCCGTTGATTGCCGGCGGCGTCCGGGCTGTGCTGGGGAGCTATCCGGAAGTGCACGCCGCCAACTGCGATCTGCTGGTAATCAGCCCCGGCGTGCCGCCGGACGTGCCGCCGGTGGCGGCGGCGCGGGCGCAGAATATTCCGGTGACCGGTGAACTGGAGCTGGCCTACCGGTTTGCCCAAACGCCCATAGTTGCCATTACCGGCACTAACGGTAAAACCACTACTGTCAGCCTGTTGGGGGAAATATTTAAAGCCGGCGGACAGCGTACTTTGGTGGGCGGTAATATTGGCAAGACCTTGGTGGATGCGGTCGGGGACTATGGCACCCGGGACGTTATTGTGGCCGAAGTATCCAGTTTTCAGCTGGAAACGGCGGAGCTGTTTCAACCGCAGGTGGCGGTAATTCTGAACATCACCCCGGACCATCTGGACCGCCATGGCAGCATGGAAAACTATACTGCCGCCAAAGCCCGTATTTTTGCCCGGCAAAATAGAAGCAATTTTACCGTGCTTAATTATGACGACTTGGGCGTCAGGGCTTTGGCGGCCCAAACGCCGGGCCAGGTTATATTTTTCAGCCGCAGGCATAGTTTAAAAGCAGGGGTTGTCGTTTGCGGCGGCCGGATTACCGTGCGGACGGCCGGCGGAGCAAAGGATATTTTACCTGTCGACGAGCTGGCTATGCCGGGCGGCCATAACCTGGAGAACGCCCTGGCGGCGGTGGCCGCCGCCCATTGTATGGATGTGACTCAGGAGGCGTTGGCGCAAACCCTGCGCACATTCCCCGGGGTGGCGCACCGGTTGGAGACAGTAGCCGAGATTAACGGCGTCCGTTATATTAACGACTCTAAGGGCACTAATCCGGAAGCCAGCATCAAAGCCCTGGAAGCTTTTGACCGGCCGATTGTACTATTAGCCGGTGGCCGTAACAAAGGCAGCAGTTTTGCCGCTTTGGCCAAACGGCTGCGGGAAAAAGTGCGGGTATTGGTACTGTTGGGTGAATGCGCGGATGAAATTGAATGTGCCGTCCGGGCCGAAGGTTTCCAGGCGATCCACAGAGCGTCCGGTTTGCGGGAGGCTGTGCTGGAGGCCTATCGAGTTGCCAAACCGGGGGATATCGTGCTCCTTTCTCCGGCTTGCGCCAGTTGGGACATGTTCAGCAACTATGAAGAACGGGGCGACTTATTTAAAACCACGGTACGTGAATTGGGACCCGGGAGCAGGGGGTTGTAAAGTATGCGTACGAGCAAGAAAGCCTTTGATTTTGTACTTTTTTTAACTGTACTGGTTCTACTCAGTACAGGTTTGATTATGGTCTTCAGCGCCAGCGCGTACTTTGCCGCTGATCCGGCGGGCCCCTTTAAAGACCCCTTTTATTTTTTAAAAAGTCAGCTTGTTGGCGCCGGTCTGGGCTTGGGGGCCATGTTTTTCATGATTAATTACGACTACCGGCGGCTTAAGGGTTGGGTTGGCCTGATGCTGCTGGCCTCATTCGTATTGTTGGTTTTGGTGCTGATCCCCGGTATCGGTGTGGAGTATCTGGGCGCCCGGCGCTGGATTAATTTGGGTTTTACCAATTTTCAGCCTTCGGAATTGGTTAAGATATTTATGACTATCTTCGTGGCTTACGGTTTGTCCGGCCGCGGCGAGCAAATCCGTTATTTCGGCCGCGGTTTACTGCCTTTCTTGATTATTGCCGGCGCCGCTACTTTGCTCATTCTGGCCCAGCCGGACCTGGGTACTGCGGCCACCCTGCTGGGCGTTGTTTTTATCTTGTTTTTTGCCGCCGGGGCCAGGGGCGTTCATTTGACAGGATTGGCCGGCTTGGGCGCGGCCCTGGTGGCGGCGGCGATTTATTTTGAACCTTACCGGATGCGGCGCTTTACGGCTTTTATGAATCCCCAGGCCGATCCGACCGGAGCAGGCTGGAATATCTTGAACGCTTTGATGTCGCTGGCGTCGGGCGGCTTTTTAGGGACCGGTTTGGGCCAGGGGCGCCATTCCAAATTCTTGTTTCTGCCAGAGCGGCATACCGATTTCATTTTTGCGGCTATCGGTGAAGAACTTGGTTTTATTGGCGCTTCTTTAGTAATTTTGTTGTTTATCACTTTGGTTTGGCGGGGTTTTAAAATTGCCATTACTTGCCCGGACCCCTTTGGCAGCTTGCTGGCTGCCGGCTTGACTTCCGGCATTGGGCTGCAGGCGCTGGTCAACATTGGCGTGGTCACCGGCAGTCTGCCGGTGACCGGCATTACCCTGCCTTTTATCAGTTACGGTTCCACATCGCTGATTTTTTCGCTGCTTGCGGTGGGGATTATATTGAATATATCAAGGTATACAAATTCAAGGTGATATACCGGACCTGGAAACAGTACTGTTCCGTTACTGTTCAGTATCGAGCGGCACGCAAAACCGTTAACCGTGCGCTCATGCTCGCCGAAAAATCGCTTCCGGTTAACGGTTTTGCGTGCCGTATTCACTTTGAGTACTAACAAACACAGGGTCTGACCAGTAACCGTACTTGGGCTTTGAGGATCAACAAACACTGAACAGTAATCGGGAACAGGCGGTAACCTTCCCGGCGGTGGGAGTGAGCAATGTTGCGTTTTATTGTTACCGGCGGCGGCACCGGCGGCCACATCTATCCCGCTCTGGCCATAGCGGATGGGCTGAAGCGGCGCTATCCGAACAGCTCGATTATCTATCTCGGCACTGCCCGGGGGTTGGAGGCGGACCTGGCGCCGGCGGCC
>WQUS01000243.1 GCA_009781965.1 Bacillota bacterium
AAAAAGATCAATGAAGTTTCCGCCCAATGGCTGAAAGGTAAAAAAAGCGGCCAGCTGGAATTTTCGCTGGGGAGCGTGGGGTTGGGAGAACCCTTGGAACGCCGTTATTTTTATGCTCAGGATCAGCAGGGACAAATTGTGGCTTTCAATGTGTTTATCCCCTTTGCGGGCGCCAACGGTTATATGGCCGATGTCACCAGGCGTATACCGGATGCCCCCGGCGGGGCCACAGAAAAAATTACCTACGACGCCTTTATGACTTTTAAGGAAGAAGGCGTGCAGTGGGGCAGCCTTGGACTATCGCCCCTGGCCAATGTCCGCGGGGAAGGCATTAAAGACGGCATGACGGTGAAGCTGCTTGAGTTTGTCTATGAGAAATGCAACGATTTTTATGGTTTCAAAGATTTGCATCGGGTGAAGGAGAGATACGGCCCCAGTGCTTGGCTGCCCGGGTATCTGGTCTACTCTTCCAAAACTTTCGCGCCTCGGATCGCTTATGCCATTGTCAAAATTCAAAACCCCGGCGGCATTAAAGACTATCTGGGCAACCTCTTACGCAGCAAATGGCGTAATACCAAGGTCAAGGAGGTAAAGGTTTGAAAATCGGACTTTTTACGGACACCTACTGGCCACAGGTTAACGGCGTCGCCACTTCTGTCGCCACCTTAAAAGAAAGCCTGACCCTGCAGGGACATTACGTACATGTTTTTACCACTACCGATCCCCAGGCTCCCGGCAGTGAAGATGACGTTTACCGGGTCCCCAGCATCGCTTTTGCCAGAGTTGGCCGGAGGGTGGGCACACTGATTAATCCCCGGCTTAAGCAAACCGTTAAAGAGCTCGAGCTTGACCTGATTCATACCCACACCGAGTTTTCGCTGGGCATTTTGGGCCGCAAAACAGCCCGCGCCCTGCGGATGCCTTTAGTACATACCATGCATACTATTTACGAAGACTACACGCACTATATTATTAAAACAAAAAGCCTGACCCCACTCACCAAAGCCTTTGCCAGAAAAATGACGGCTGCCTTTTGCAATTCGGCGGATCAAGTGATTGCGCCGACCAATAAAACCAAGGATTTACTTTTAGCCTATGGAGTGAACCGGTCTGTTGCGGTCATCCCTACCGGCCTCAAACTAGATAAATTTGCCAAAAACCATTGTTCCCCGGAGCAGGTAAGACAAATCCGCACTAAGTTTAACCTTGCTCAGGACGACAAAGTAATTGTAAATATCGGCAGACTCGCGGCGGAAAAAAATCTCGACGAAATTATTTATGCCCTGCAAAACTATTTACCCCGGCATCCTGATGTTAAACTGCTGCTGGTAGGCGACGGTCCAGCTAAAAAACAACTAAAATCATTGACCTTGACCTTGAGTCTCGAACAGCAAATTATCTTTGCCGGGGAACAACCTTGGGCTGATATCGGTTTATACTATCAATTGGGAGAGCTCTTTGTCAGCGCCTCCCAAAGCGAAACCCAGGGGTTAACCTACATTGAGGCGCTGGCCGCCGGCCTGCCCATTTTAGCCAAAGCGGACCCCTGCCTGGAAAACGTGTTACAAAACGGCGTTAACGGTTATGTTTTTCAGGACCGGGAAGATTTTATTTCCTTATTAGATCGGATTTTACATGATCGCCAACATCGGGAATCTCTGTCCAAAGAAGCGTTAAGGCTGTCCAAGCCATTCTCCGCCGCTTCTTTCGGCCATGCTGTTGCTTTGCTGTATGAAAGCTTGCTCTATGGCAAAGCTGCTTATCTGCCCGCTGCCGAAGCATTGAAATCCCGTCATTATCAGCAATAATGATATTTATACCAGTCAATCATGATTACAGTTAGTTAACGGGGAGGTACATTATGGCCGTCTGGGCGAAACAACTGCTGCACAATGATTTATTAATCTGTGCTGTTTTAGCCTTAATCATAGCCCAAATTTTTAAATTGCTCATCTATTCTATAAGCAACAAAAAACTGGACCTGCAATGGCTTTTAGGCTCAGGCGGCATGCCCAGTTCCCATTCGGCGGCCTTTTCCGCTCTGGTTATGGCCAGCGGTCTGCGCTATGGTTTTGATTCTTATCAGTTTGCCTTGGCCGCTTTGCCTGCCGCAGTGGTTATCTATGACGCTTGCGGCGTGCGCCGGGCCACCGGCGAACACGCCAAATTGCTTAACGAACTGCAGGAAATTTTTAAAGACGATAACCTGCCTGAAAAAAAGCTTAAGATCTTAATCGGCCATACCCCGCTGCAAGCTCTGGCCGGCATAACCCTGGGGATCATCACCGCTTGGCTGTTTCGTTTTTGATAAGCACTTTTATTTTGTAACACCTTCCTCCTTACAGGCATATGTTATGATGGCAGACAATCTAAAACCTTATAAGGAGGTATGTGTTTATGTATGGTTGTGGTGGAGGTACAAACGGCGGTACTGGTTCTTCATGTTCCGGCAGCAGCATGATACTGCTTCTGGTTCTAATTTTGCTAATGTGTGGAATGGGAAGCGGATGCAACACTGAATGCTAATCAAAAAACGCGCGTTACCAAACGCCCCCCATGGGGGCGTTTGGTTTTTCCGGCAACAATAGCTAATTTACACCATCACGGGAGATTTTTATTACTGGTCACTCGTTACTGGTCAACACCATCCGGCCCGTAAAGTTATTAACCGTGCGCTCATACTCGCACCGAGAAATCGCTTACGGTTAATAACTTTACGGGCCTGGGCTGGTACTAACAAACACAGGGTCTGACCAGTAACAGTAAAACAACTGCCGTTCGCTCATAAGCATCCGCTAAATCGCTCGCGGTAGTTGTTTTACTTGGCCTTAACTGAGGTGGTGTGACCAGTAACACATTTTTAAGATTCACCCGCTCCTTTTCCGGCACATGCTTGAGCAGCACCTTTAATACCGCCAATTCGGCAATAGCCTGGGCTCTCGCCTTGTTTTCAACGAACTTTACCGTCCTGGCCAAGGTCATGTCAATATTGTCAATCTCCTGGTGGTCTATAAAAACAGGCCACCACTGCTTATGCTGCTCCCATGCCCCGCTGATTTCCCCCGCCGTGCTTTCCGCTTGGCCCCACTCATTATTCAGGAGCTGCGCTTCCAGCCGGTTAATGCTGTCCGCCATTTGCGCCGCATCGTCGGTAAAGGTATACAGGACACTGACACTCAAAAGCAGCAGCGACATCACCAGGCCGGCCACCAGCAGATAGAATTTCATGTCTTATCCCTTCCCCCGCCTGCCGCTTGCTCTTTAATCTGAAAATACAATTCGCCCGTGGTGCTGATACTGGCGTAGAAGACTTGTTTAAAATTGTCAACGCCAAATTTGTGCATTTCATCGCGCAGCCACTCTTTGTCCAAATTCATTTTGCGCAGATTATGGGTCTCCACCACCCCGTCGAGGATCACGGTCAGGGGAATACCCTCGTATTTGGTGTCCAGCTGCAAATCGGCGGGCTGCAAGGGGCGTTTTTGCGACTTGGGGATCACGCTAAGCTGGCCGTTAGTCTCCAGGATAGCAAATTCCACATCCGCCGGACTGGTATAATTCTTACCCCTTAGCTGCTCCAGCAGATCGTCAATCCCATAACGGAGCCTCCTGAGCTCCGGCTCGACCAGTTTGCCGTTTTCAATCACCACGCTGGGATAACCGGAGATAATCTCCCTGGCTTTGTCATTCTTAATGGAAATATAAGACAATGTAATTTGGGCGGCCATCAATACAATAATTGGAATCAGCCCGCTCAGCAGCGGTATGCCGGTGTTTTGCATGGGAATGGCGGCCAAATCGGCGATCATCAGCGCCACCACCAGTTCCAGAGGCTGCAGCTGACCGATTTCCCGCTTGCCCATCATGCGCATCACCGATAACACCGCAGCGTAAAGAATAATCGTTCTGATCATCACTACTAACATTGTTTCACCCAGATTGTAAGATTTTAAGCGCTTTAAAAATTATCAGCCCAATGAACCAGCGGGGCATCAAACAACAACCGCTGATCCTGGCAACCGGGCCTGACCCGGACGGTATAGCCGAAGGTTCCCTGGCCCAGGGGCAGACGTCCCGCAAACCGGTAAGCCCCTTCCCGCACCTGTTCCTGT
>WQUS01000244.1 GCA_009781965.1 Bacillota bacterium
CCGCTGACATCGCCCGATTTGGTCGCGCTCGCGGAACGTGAGATGGATTGGAAGAAATCGACGACTTACACGGTGTTGAAGAAGCTATGCGATAAAGGCGTATTCAAAAACGAAAACGCGCATGTAACGATTGTGCTTACCCGAGACGAGCAGACTGCCCGTCAAAGCCGCCGTTTTGTGGAAGACACCTTTGGCGGGTCGCTTCCGAAGTTTATCGCTTCTTTTATCGGCGGCGGAAAGCTGACGCCGGAACAAGCGGCGGAGCTAAAACGTCTGATTGAAGAACAGGATGGTGGCGGCGCAAATGGATAAACTGTTCATTACAATCTTAAACATGAGCCTGACTGGCGCGTTCGTCATCGCCGCTATCTGCCTTGCCCGTCTCCCGCTCAAAAAAGCCCCGAAAATCATCTCCTACTGCCTTTGGGCTGTGGCCGGATTCCGGCTTATTTTCCCTTTCTCAATCGAAAGCGTATTTAGCCTGATACCGTTTAAGGCGCAGCCGATACCTCTTGATATAGCTATGCAGCCGATACCGCGCATTGACAGCGGCATACCTTTTGTGAATAACGCCGTCAGCGGTATTCTCCCTGCTGCGACGCCCATAGACAGCATGAATCCGCTGCAAGTGTGGACTATAGCAGGCGCGTGGGTTTGGATGATCGGCGTTGCCGCATTGCTCATTTACGGCGTGGTATCTTTCATTATCCTTAAACGGAAGATGAGCAAAGCGGTTCATGTGGGTGCGAATACTTATGAAGCGGTAAATATTAGGTCTCCGTTTGTGCTTGGCGTTTTCAAGCCGAGGATTTATCTGCCGGCCGGGCTGTCCGGGCAGGAACGCGGATATGTCATTTTACATGAGCAGACGCATATCAAGCGGCGTGACCATATTATCAAGTTCGCGGCGTATTTCATCCTCTGCCTGCACTGGTTTAATCCGTTGGCGTGGGCGGCCTTCCTGCTGATGGGCGCGGATATGGAGATGTCCTGCGACGAGCGCGTGTTGAAAGAAATGGGCGGCGAAACAAAGATAAATTACTCTTTATCGCTATTGTCGCTGGCGACGGAGCGGCGTTTCATTAGTGGCAGTCCCCTTGCCTTTGGCGAGGGAGGCGTGAAAGAAAGGATCAAAAACGTGTTGAATTTCAAAAAGCCTTCGCGAGTGGTTATTGTCGCGGCGGTCGTGCTTTTGGCAGTGTTGAGCGTAGGATTCGCTATGAACCGGACAACGGCTAAAAGCGAAAATACGAACAATCTGTTTATTGTAAAGGATGACAAGAAAGGCAACACTTATATAACTGATTTCGACAGCCGGAGTTTGGCTGAGCTTGCCGCGCTTCGCACACCTTTTGTCGGTAATCATATCGCGGTCGGCAAGATTTTGGCCGCGCTGCCGCCTTTGGATGATACGCATACACAGCGGTTTTTATCGCTCGGCACAAACAGCGAGCCGTATTCGCTGACCGCTTATTACGAACCAAGCGGCGCGGGAATGAGCGCGGAAACTGACGTAAGGAACATCACGGACGCGCCCAGGAACGCCGCGCTGCTGTTCGCGTTGATTGACAATCTCGGCAAAGTGAACTTTGCTTTCCGCAATAGCCCAAGCGGCGGTGAGCTTGACGAAACTGCCTATAAATCAAACATAGCTTTCAGCAAAGACGATATTGCCACGTATCTTCTTGAGAATTATGCCCTTAGTTTGGACAGCTTCCACAATGACTGGAATGGTTCTGTTAAAAAGCTATATTCACCCAAACCGATGATAAACGGTGAATGGGCCGGCGCGACCCGCAATATGACGCTGGCTGATGTCCGGGCAATAGCGCAAAAGATTGGCCCAGACCTGACATACGGCGATTTACGCGATTTTATTGGCAAAGACGTTGGAAGCGGGCTTTATATCATGAACTATGACATAGAGGGCGGTGAATACCACCTAATGGTTGGTTCGGGTTCAACGGATGTGAACACCCCTGTGATGTATGCCTATCTCGGACGGGCTGGCGGCGCGCTTGATGTGGAAAAGAGTATTGACATCCGTTATTACAATGTGGACAAATACCTCGCGGACGGAACCCGTGAACTCGTGCGCCCGTTGCCGATACCAGACCCAACTGCCACCGCTTTGCCCCAACCTGTTGAGAACCTTGATGACGCTATTGATATAGCAATCGTGTCTCACAACAGCGGCAAGTTCGGAGTGGGCGTCAGTTTCTCGACTGCCTCCCATGTAACGCTGAAAACCGTGGAGAAGAACAACCTTGTTACGGCGTATATCTTGGCGTATTACGCGGAATATTCAAATGACGGCGAACTTCATGAGATTGCGGGCATCCATATCCCTGTGGCGATCACATTTCAAAAGCCAGCCTTCGGGCTTGTGGAGTATTGGGAAGCCAAAGACGGGAGTTACTATCAGACGTCTATCCATAAGAAGTTCCCGCGGGATGTGTGGGATAAAGTTGACATCCAGCTTTATAACGAGGATCAAAAAAGAAATTGTCTGCAAAAGGCGCTTGCGTATTATTCGAGTCTGCCGCCGGCAACCGCTGAAAACACGCTGTATCAGGCGTATTATCAAGTTGCGTTGAAGCTCTATGAAATGGACGCCGGGCTGAACAGCAACATCACTCTCATCGGTCTTGATATAAACAGCGTACCAGAGAACGAACGCGGACTGCTGGAAAACCGTTTGTTGATGTGGGTAAACGGTGAGGCCAACTTGAAACCATATTTTGCGACATACGATGAGCTTGTTAAAATGGGTTTGATTGTTGCTGAGCCGATTGATAAAGCGGGGTTCACAAACGGCGTATTGATTCGGTTTTATGAATCATCATATCGGGATGGCGTACTCACAGTCAAAGCGGATAAATACCGCACGCCGCTTGGGGCGGTCGGCGCGGAGTTCACGGTTCGTTTTAAGGATGGAACGTGGACGGTGGACGAGCCGGAAATGGTATGGATGGCATAATATATCAGAGGTGCTGCAATGTTCCCATTAGAAAAGATTATAGCCGATGAAATCCGCCGCGCCGGGGCAATGACTTTCGCCCGGTTTATGGAACTGGCCCTTTACCATCCCCAGTATGGCTACTATTCTACTCCACAAGCAAAAATCGGGCGCGCCGGTGATTTTTATACCGCTCCCTCAGTCAGCCCGCTGTTCGGCGCCATGCTGGCGCGTCAAATAGAGGAGATGTGGCGTCTGGCCGGCCGGCCTCAGGTTTGGTCCATTGTCGAATGTGGACCGGGCACAGGAAAACTGGCCGGCGACATTATGGAGGCGATCATTCAGGACTACCCTGATTTTTACCTGGTTACAGAATATCACCTAATCGAAATAAGTCCGGGGCTTAAAGCACAGCAACAGCAAACATTGGCCGCTCACCAGGCCGCGGCGCGCTTTAACTGGCCGGACAGCCTGGCGGCGTTAAATCCGAACGGTTTTAACGGCTGCGTGCTGGCCAATGAATTAGTAGACGCTTTCCCGGTCCACCTGGTACAGCAAAATAACGGCCGCCTGGAGGAACTGTTTGTCGCCCTGGATCAACAGGACCGTTTTATATTGCAAGCCGCCAAGCCGTCTACACCGGCAATTGCCGCCTACTTCGAGATGCAGGGCATTAAACCGGCTGAAGGGCGCCGAGCGGAAGTTAATTTGTACGCCAACCACTGGCTGAACGAGGTATCCCGCTGCCTGAACCTTGGTTTTGTACTGCTCATTGATTACGGCGCCGCAGCAGCGGACCTGTACTCACCTCACCGGCTAAACGGCACGATACGTTCTTTTCATCAACATAAATTAATTGCCGATCCGCTGCTCAATGCCGGCGGCCAGGATATCACCGCCCATGTTAATTTCACCGCGCTAATCAAACAAGGCCAAAGAGTTGGCTTAAAACCGCTGGGCCTCATTACACAGCCGCAATTCCTAATTAATCTGGGTATTTTTGATACCGTCAGCGCCCATAATGATTATACCTACAACCCCGAAATAGCAAAAAAAACCATGGCCATTAAACAACTGGTCCTGCCCGGCGGTATGGGAGATATTTTTAAAGTACTGCTCTTCAGCCGCGGTTTCGATTCGCCGCCCCTGTTGAGCGGAGTTGCTAAGAACGGGGCATACAGTGCCAACTAAAAATCACGCATAATCCGGCGCCGAACAAGACACAATAAGCCCAGGAGGTGATAATGTGGCCAAGCTCAGATCAGACAATCCAAACTCACTCTTTGCCAACGACCCTAAAACCGGAGCTAACTCATTAAACTCGCCAAAAGATCAGGCGCAGAAAAACAAAACAGCAGTAGATAAAGAGACAACGACAGCGCAAAATAAAAAAAGCATGGATTATTACGACCCGGAAGTTTAAACCCTTTGTCACTGTATTAGCAGGCAACATTTAATTACGATCCGGAAATTGCTGTTCAAATTTAGAAGCATCAGATTTAGAAGCATCAGTTCAGGAGCGCTAAGTAAACAATGTGGCTGTAAACATTTTAGTGGAAACATTTAAACGGTTCCAGGTGAAATTCCCCGGATCAGCGCATTTCTGAGCGAACCGGTTCGCTGATCCGGGGAATAAGCCTCTTAATAAACGAGGAATATTATCCCAATACAAACCATATTTTTTCCTGGTATTTTTTTCACTAAAATTGCTATATAATTAAATGATAAGAATCTGTTGTGCTAAGTTGTGGTGATGGGTAGATGGAAATATTAGCGTTGCTAATAGCCATCCTGTTTTTTATCGCCGGTCTTGCCGGCGCCCTGCTGCCGGTCCTCCCCGGAGCGGTACTGGTGTGGGTGGGCATGCTGATTTACGGCGTCATGACCGGGTTCGAAACCCTGGGGCTCGTCTTTTTTATCGGCCAGGGCCTCGCGGTAGTGCTGGTTCACGCTGTGGATTATCTGGCCGGCGTGGTAGGGGTAAAAAGATACGGCGGCTCCAAAAACGCCGTCTATGGCAGCCTCATCGGCGGCATTTTGGGCATCTTTGTCATGGGTCCGGCGGGCATTATTTTTGGCCCGTTCATCGGGGCGATAGTCGGTGAAATGTTAGGCCCGCAAAAACAGCTGGACATTGCCATCCGGTCAGGTTTCGGTACGCTGGTGGGGCTGATTGGCGGCAGTGTGTTTAAAATAGCCATCGAAATAGTGATGATTATCTGGTTCTTTTGGGCAATCCGGGTCTAATCAGGACGATCTGGTTCCCGGGCGCCTTTTTTTATTGCCTCCACCGCCAATTGATCGCAACGGTTGTTATACCGGTTGTCGGCGTGTCCCTTTACCCAAACCCACTTCACTTGGTGTCTGCCGGCCAAGGCCAGTATTTTCTCCCATAGGTCCACGTTTTTGGCCCGTTCGCTGCCGGTGCGCATCCAATTGCGGGACCGCCATTTAACCACCCAGCCTTTGGTCATCGCGTCCACCAAGTACCGGCTGTCCGAAGACAAAGTCACCCGGCACGGTTCCGTAAGACACTCCAGCCCTTTAATCACCGCCATCAATTCCATCCGGTTATTAGTGGTGTTGTCATAAGCGCCGGAAATCTCCCTCTCATGGGGGCCAAATTTCAGAATCGTCCCGTAACCGCCCGGGCCGGGATTGCCGCTGCAAGCTCCGTCAGTAAATATCTGCACCTCTTTAATCACGCGCACCTCCCGCGTTACTGTTCAGTGTTGATACACAATACCCAGGCACATAAAGCTATTAACCGTAAGCGATTTCTCGAAGAGCATGAGCGCACGGTAATAGTTTTGTGCCGGATGGTGTTGAACAGTAACTTTTTTGCCGATACTCTTCTGTGTTTGTTGATCCTCAAAACCTATTTTAACGAGGGCAAGGGAAATCCGCAAGATCCGGTGGTTATTTTACACATTTTATCGGCCATAAGCAGGATTTTACAGGAACAGCAAGAATAAAACTAGTCTGCATATTGTTATCTAAATTGCCGCACTCTAACTACCGTATGATACCGGAGGTGTGGAAACAGTGACCATTCAGGAAGTACGGGTGACCAACCTGCCCCAGGTGAATGATCCCGGGGGAGACGGATTATTGCACACTATTAAAACTTTTCTGGCCATCCCCAGCGTCAGCCGGATCGCCACCGCCAGGGTGTACCGCTTTGAGGGCATCACCGCCGCCGACGCCGCATTGCTGGCGCAAAACTTACTGGCTGAATCCATTTTCCAACGGTATACGGTAAACCAGCCGATTATTGAAAATGCCGCCAAATTGGTGGAAGTAGCCTACAAGCCCGGCGTCATGAATCCTGAAGCAAGCTCTATCATGAAGGCCGCCGCCGATTTGGGCATCAGCAATTTGTTAGCCGCCGATTCCAGCACCGAGTACGGATTTTTTGGCGCCGTGACCGATGCGGAAATGGCCGTTATTATCAGCCGGCTGCTGGTCAACGAAACGGTGGAGCGGGTGGTCACGGAAAAACCAGCCACCTTACTCATCAGCGGCAGCCCCGCCGCCACCAGGATCATCCCCATCCGGGCCATGGACGACGACGTCCTGATGGCCATCAGCAAAGACAGCCTTTTTTTAAATCTGACGGAAATGCGGACCATTAAAGAATATTTCACCGCCCTGGATCGGGATCCCACCGATTGCGAAGTGGAAACCCTGGCCCAAACCTGGTCGGAACATTGCGGGCACAAAACCTTTTGCGCCCAGCTCATTGTCGACGGACGCCCCAAAGAACCGCTTTTGAAACGACTGCAGGACGCCACCGCTCAAGCAGCCCATCCGCTGGTTTTATCAGCCTTTGTGGACAACTCCGGGGTGATGGCCCTGTATGACGGCCTGGCCATCTGCGGCAAAGTGGAAACCCACAACTCGCCGTCGGCCATCGAACCTTACGGCGGCGCCATGACCGGCAGCGGGGGAGTGTTCAGAGACATTATGGGCACCGGCAAAGGCGCCCGGGTGATTGCCTCTACCGATATCTTCTGTTTCGGACCGCCGGACATGCCGGCGGCGGAAGTACCGGAAGGATGCCTGCATCCCCGCTACCTGCTGCAGCGGGTGGTAGCCGGCGTGCGCGATTACGGCAACCGGATGGGCATCCCCACCAACAACGGCTCGCTGCACTTTCACCGGGACTTCCGGGCCAAGCCCACCATTATTGTGGGCGCTTATGGCCTCATCCCGGTCAAAGACGCGCAAAAGGGCCGGCCCCAAAAAGGGGATATCGCTGTCGTGGTTGGAGGCCGCACCGGCCGGGACGGGATCCATGGCGCCACTTTCTCCAGCGGCGAAATGACCCACCGCACCATGGACGTTAACGCCAGCGCGGTACAGATCGGTCATGCCATCGAGGAAAAGCGCATGAGCGACGCCCTTTTACAGGCCCGGGACGAGGAACTGATTCGGGCCGTCACAGACTGCGGCGCCGGCGGATTCGCCTCCGCCTTCGGCGAAATGGGCGCAGACAGCGGGGTTAAAATCCACCTGGACTTGGCCCCGGTTAAATATCCCGGTCTGGCGCCCTGGGAAATATGGCTCTCCGAAAGCCAGGAGCGGATGGCCCTGGCCGTGGCCCCCGAGCACCTGGACCGGCTGCTGGCTATTTGCCGCTCATATAATGTGGAAGCCACCGCAGTGGGCGAATTTACCGGTACCGGGCGTTTGGAAGTATTGTACCGACAAGACCCGGTCTGCACCTTAGAGATGGAATTTTTGCACCACGGCCTGCCCAAACGGATCATGTTTGCCACCGGCAAACAAAGGGAAGAACAGGAGTTTGAGCCGGGCCCGCCCGCCGACTGGGGCCGAACCTGCGCCGCCGTTATGGGCCATTTAAACGTGTGTTCCAAAGAAGTAATCGCCCGGGTTTACGACCATGGGGTCCAGGGCAGCAACGTGCTGCCGCCTTTCGGCGGTTTGACGGGCAGCGCCCCCAACGACGCCGTAGTGCTGGCGCCGGCGCCGGGCAAGCAATATGGCCTGGTCATCGCCCACGGCTTAAACCCGGCTCTTAACCAAATCGACCCTTACGCCGGCAGTATTTGGGCAGCCACCGAAGCTGTCTCCAACGCGGCAGCCACCGGCGCCGATCCGGCGGACCTGGTCTTGATCGACAATTTTATCTGGCCTTACCCGGACGAAGAATCACTTTACGATTTGGATCAGGCTGTGGACGCCTGCCGCGACTTTGTACAGGCCACCGGCATGCCGTTTATCTCCGGCAAAGACAGTCTCTCCAGCACTTACCGTTCCCGGGACGGTGCAGTAATCAAAATACCGCCGGTCCTTTGCGTATCCTGTTTCGGCCGCCTACCGGACGTCACCGCCACAATATCCGCGGATATCAAAGGCCCGGGCAGCACCCTGGTACTGGTGGGTAAGCGGGACATCAGCCACATGGGAGGCTCCGCCTACTTTGACCTCACCGGCGCCTGCTCGCCCCAAGTGCCACAGGTGGACCTGAAGGCACTGCCGGCGGTTCTGAAAGCCATCCATCTGGGCTGCCAACAAGGCGCCATCCTGGCCTGTCACGACGTCAGCGAGGGAGGCCTCTTAACCGCCCTGGCCGAAATGTGCTTCGGCGGCGCGGCGGGAGCGGAAATTACCATCCCTGAAGGGCACCGGGCCGACTATTTTCTGTTCAACGAAACCACCGGCTGTTTCCTGGCGGAAGTGACCAGCGAAGCTGCAGCCGGGGAACTGTTCGCCGGCGTCCCGCACCTGGTGCTGGGCACTGCCGATAGCAGCCGGATGATTACCATCCGGCAGGGAGGAGCTAAGTTGTTTCAAATAGACACGGCCACACTGTTTGAGGCCTGGCGCAAACCAATGGGGGAGGTGTTCGGAGCATGAAACCGCTGGTATGTATTTTGCGGACAGACGGCACCAACTGTGATCTGGAAACCTATGCCGCCTTTGCGAAGGCCGGGGCCAAGTGCGAGATGGTCCACGTCAACCAACTGCGCTCAGGGGCTCAAAAGCTGTCCGATTATCAAATCCTGGCCATCCCCGGCGGCTTTTCCTACGGGGACGATATCCACTCGGGCAAGATTCTGTCCGTGGAACTGACTTCTTTTCTGAAGGAGCAGCTAAACAGCTTTGTCAGCGCCGGCAAGCCGGTCATCGGCATCTGTAACGGATTCCAGGTCCTGGTGCGCACCGGTTTGCTGCCCAGGGGAGAACTGGGCGTCATCAGCGCCACCTTGATGCATAACGACAGCGGACATTTTGAATGCCGGTGGGTCGACCTGCTGGTAGAAAAAACAAACTGCCTCTTTACCCGCGGCCTGGAAGAAAGGGTACTGCAATACCAGGTGGCCCACGGCGAAGGAAAGTTCTACACCAGCCAGGAAACCCTGGCGGCCATTGAAAACAACAGCCAGGTGGTGTTCCGCTACGCCGATCCGGCCACGGTTCAACCAACCATGGCCTATCCGCTCAACCCCAACGGCTCGCTGCAGGCCATCGCCGGCGTCTGCGACAACACCGGACTGGTGCTGGGATTAATGCCCCATCCCGAGCGTTTCATGGAACCGTACCACCATCCCAACTGGCGCCGGACCGGTTTTACGGAGCCCCACGGCCTGCCGTTGTTCCGCAACGCGGTGGAATACGCCGCCAAGAGTTTGTAAAGGATTGATGTACCTTGCTGATCCGCAAAGCCAAAATCACCGATGTGGAAACCATCCACCGGTTTATCACTCATTTCGCCGAGCAGGACCTGATGCTGGGCCGTTCGCGTTCATCATTATACGAATGTATCCGGGAATTCATGGTGGCGGAAAGCGATGGCCAGATTGTGGGGGTGGGCTCGCTCCATGTAATCTGGGAGGATCTGGCGGAAATTCGCGCCCTGGCTGTTGATGACAGCTATCAGAAGCGCGGTATCGGGCGCGGGCTGGTAGACGCGTTCCTGGCCGAAGCCGTGGATCTGGAGATCCCTTTGGTGTTCGCCCTCACCTACCGGGCGCCGTTTTTCGTCAAGTGCGGCTTTTCCACCATTCCCAAGGAGAACCTGCCCCAAAAGGTCTGGAAGGAATGTATCAACTGTCCCAAATTCCCCAATTGCGAGGAAGTAGCGGTAATCAAGGATCTAGGGCTCTAGCAGCGTAAAATGGCAATAAGTTTTAGCGACTATTGATATGGCCGTTTCCAACTGTATAGTCAGTTAGAAGAATGAAATTCGCCATTAATTTCCTTATTTCTGCCCGGCTAATGTAAATAATAAAGGATGTGGCGGCGGCGTCATCTTTCGTGTTCGGGGCTCTCGGCCTTTTGCCGCTGTTCTTCCTGCATGGCAATTATTTTGTCCAGCCTTTCTATAATTCTCTCTTCCCGGTCTGCCTGCCGCGCATGCCACTGAGCTGTTCTTTTCGGTCTGATCAATAAAAAGTAGACGATTGAGTAGATCAACAGGAGAAGAATTAAGAAATTAATCATTTGCGCTGCTAAAGTAGCATTCAAGCCCATTCCCTGCCTCTCTTTAAGTACTTATACGAACTTAATTGATGGCCTCTTTTCCCCGGAGCATTCGTCATGCTGGTTAAATATTCCTCTAAAATATTCCTCTCCGGGAAATACCTTTTTTGGGGAGTAACGCTCAGTGAACAGTAACCAAAGAACGTTACTGGTCACACGTTACTGTTCAGCACCATCCGGCCCGTAAAGTTATTAACCGTGCGCTCATACTCTTCGAGAAATCGCTTACGGTTAATAACTTTACGGGCCTGGGCTACGGGTACTAACAA
>WQUS01000245.1 GCA_009781965.1 Bacillota bacterium
TCGTCCATTTCCATTTCGTCGGTTTCCACCAACACAGCATTGTCAGCGCCCATGGCCAAAGCCTGGCGCAGAGCATCCTGAGCCTTTGCACCGCCGGCGGAAATAACGGTGACTTCCCCGTCCCCGGCTTCCTTAATACGCAGTGCTTCTTCAACGGCAAATTCATCATAAGGGTTCATAATCATGGTTACCCCTTTGCTGTCAATTTTGCCGCCGTCAAAAGCGATTTTGGCTTCAGTATCAAAAGTTTGTTTCATGCAGACCAGAATCTTCATACTTATCCCCCTTTGCTGTTAAGTAAGTAATGTATTTCCTTCTTCGACAGGAACAATCAATAGTCCTTTACTTTTTTTCAGAAATATTTTCTGCAAAATGACCGCCAGAATGATGAAAAAGCAGGATCGGAGACCTATTTTATCGAAATTTAAGCCAGAGAATCCGCTTGTGAATCCACTTGTCCGCTGGAGGCGAGCTCTTTGTCCAAAGAAGCCGTGAACATTAAAGGCACCAAACAAGGCTTGGTCATCTTGTTTGACGCCGACCAAAGATTTGAGGATCTCCGGACCGGCTTAAGATATAAAATGGAATCTTCCAAGGGTTTTTTTGCCGGGGCCAGGTTTGCCCTGCACGGAGCAAGTAAACTGGCGCCGGTGCAAATTAACGAATTGGAATCCATTTGCGCCGAATACGGATTAATCCCTGACCAGGACGTCCAGTGGCCCCCCGACAGGCCGAAACAACGCCGCAAAACCGCAGCGTCGGCAAAGCGCTCCCAGCCCGGGGAACCGGCGCTATTGGTGAAACGCTCCCTGCGTTCGGGGCAATCAGTCACCTACCCGGGACATATCACCGTGCTTGGCAATATCCATTCCGGCGCCGAAGTAGTGGCCGGAGGAAACATTCTGGTGCTGGGCAACTGCTCCGGGTTTATCCAAGCGGGAGCAGGCGGCGACACAAGCACTTGCATCATTGCGCTGGCTATCTTCAGCGCCCAATTGCGCATTGCCGATCAATCGGTGGTCGTAGCTGACGAACGGCCCACCGGCAATCCGTTAATCGCGCGCATTAAACAAAACCAAATCGTCATAACCACCTATGCGCTGTAAAAAAGATCCTCATGATTGACTAGCAGGCAACTTTTGGGGCGACAGATTCTAAGAATAATTACTGATCACCCGGTAAGCAGTCAAGAGACCCACTATGGTTTTAGCGTCATTAATTTCTCCCCGCTCCGCCATAGCCAGCGCTTCCTCCAACGGCACGCCAATTACTTCTATACACTCATCCTGATCCAGTTTTTGCTGCGCCGGAATCAGCTCTTCCGCTAAGTAAAGATGAATTTTTTCCGTACAAAAACCCGGCGAGGCATAAAAACTGGCCAACCAACGCATGGTTCCGGGCCGGTACCCGGTCTCCTCTTCCAATTCACGTCTGGCGCAGTCCTCCGGACTCTCGCCCGGCTCCATTTTGCCGGCCGGAATCTCTAACAGCATGCCGCCGACGGCGTGGCGATACTGTTCAATCAGCAATACCTTGCTGTCCCCGGTCAAGGCCACCACCGCTGTGGCGTCAACAGACTCCACCACCTCCATGGCGGCGTTGTTGCCGTTGGACAAGTGCACCTGATCCCGGCGCACCTGGATGATCCGGCCCTGATAAACAGTTTCCGAAGCAATGGTTTTATTTTCAGGCATGCTTTAATATTCCCCCATAATTTATAATCCTATTTATAGTCCAATCAATCTTTTCATTTCCCAAATAACCATGCCGGGCAGCAAGGCGTAATCCTCGGTATGCAGGTGGGCCGGCGCCGAAGCGTCGAACAGGATATTGCCGTTAGGCGGAAATTCCTCGTCGCCTTCCCACAAGACAAAAGTAATCGGAATCTTGGGCAGTACCGGCACCGTGACCCCCACATCCCCAAGCTCGACTTCCCAGCCGCCCAGCTTCTTGGCGGCCTCCGCCAGCGCTTCGGGATGAGGGCCGAATATTGATACCAGCGGCCTGATGGCCCGGTTGGTAAACGGCCCTATGTATATGGAACCGCTGGGCAATTCCTGAAAGGCAATTTTAACCTCCTCCACTGACCGGGGGCTGCATTTGGTCAGATAGTGGAGTAAGACAATTTCGTCCGCCAGGGGCGCCTGGCCTCCGTCCGCCACCCGTTCGGCACGGCCGGAAGGATAATATACCCTATATTCCCGCCCTAAAAACGGCACCGTGAAATACCCTCCCTCCCGGTCAAACAGCACCCGGGCATTGGACGCCGCCGCTCCCGGCTCCACCAAAGCAAATTCCTGACCGGCCTTTTCCCGGGCCGGTTTTAAGTTTATCTGCGCCGCCACATCAACAACCTCCCCGCGTATGGCTTATCATCTGATTTGCAATCCGGTGATTGTAATCCGGCTTACCATCTATATATTATACAATTCCCCAACGGCACCTGCTTACACAAACATTTCTGTAATTACTATACACTGTTTGTTGATCCTCAAACCCCGGGCGGCACGCAAAACTATTAACCGTGCGCTCATGCTCTCCGAGAAATCGCTTACGGTTAATAGTTTTGCCTGCCGCTCGATGCTGAGCAGTAACTTGCGAACAGTAACACATTTCTTCGTCCCGGCGCCGGCATTTTGTTGCCGGAAGCAAAAGGATTTTTTTTAAACAACCAGAATACATTATTCAAGCATATATCGTGCTGTTTGACATATATGGGTAATAACCGGTGCGGGAGGTATGGACAGATGCGTATTGGAATTCCAGGCGCTTTGTTTTATTATGTCTATTACCCCATGTGGAAAGTTTTTTTTGAGCAGCTGGACGTTGAAGTCGTTACCTCGGGTAAAACGACCAAAGCGCTGATCGATAAAGGGGTGCGCGAAGCTCTGGCGGACGCCTGTGTGCCAGTCAAGCTGTTTTTCGGTCATGCCATGGCCTTAAAAGATAAAGTGGACCAGCTTTTTATCCCGCGGATTGTCTGCCTCAACAGCAAGACGGTCTATTGTCCCAAGTTTTTAGCCCTGCCGGACATGATTAGGCACGGTTTAACGGATATGCCGCCGCTGATCGACGTGCGCATCGATACCAGAGATAAAAGATTTGCCGTCTTCAAAGCATTCATGGCCGTGGGCAAAACCCTTAAAAAGTCCACCCCGGCAGTACTGGAGGCCTACGCCAAAGCCAGGATAACGCAAATGAAATTTTACCAATTGCTGCGGCACGGTTTTCAGCCTGCCGAGGCTATCGACATGGTGTTCAGCCGCATCGCCGCCAAGCCGGTGTTAACCGGCGAGCAAATGACTTTCGCGCTGGTCGGCTACCCCTATATTATCAACGACCAGTATATCAGCGTGGATGTGGTGAATAGATTACGCCGTTTTGGCATTAACGTCCTGACGCCGGATAACCTTTCTCCCCTGGCCATCGCCACGCGGCGTTACGCTTCCGGCAAGCGGCTCTTTTGGACTTTCAGCGACAAGGTGCTGCGGTCCACCCGTTATTTTACGGAACACAAAAATATTGACGGCATCATTCATCTTTCGGCTTTCGGCTGCGGACCTGATTCCATCGTGGATAAATTCATCCGGATGGACGACAATCCCCGCAACGTGCCTTTTATGAGTCTGATCATTGACGAACACAGCGGCGAAGCGGGCATCGGCACGAGACTGGAAGCATTTGTGGATATGGTCAAAAGAAAAAAGCGAGGCGAATAACTATGCGCAAGGTTTCCTTTCCGCACATGGGAGAATCATACCGCGCTTTTCAGATGGTTTTAACGGATCTGGGCAACGAGGTGGTGGTTCCTCCCCGGCCCAGCCGCCGGACCCTTAACCTGGGGGTCCAACATTCGCCTGAATTTGCCTGTTTCCCCTTGAAAATAGTCATGGGCACCTACCTGGAAGTGCTTGACATGGGCGCCGAGCTGCTGGTTACCTCCGGCGGGGTCGGACCCTGCCGGGCCGGTCTGTACGCGGAATTACACAAAAAGACCCTGCGCGATCTGGGTTATCCGGTGGATATCATCGTCTTCGAACCACCCAGACTGCACCCGTTTAACTTTATCAGCAACGTTAAAAGGCTCAACCAGGCCCGGTTATCCATCAAAGCGATTGTTGAGTGCGTCAAAAGAGGCTGGCGCAAAGTGCAGGCCTTGGACAATGTAGAAAAAATGAGCCATCTAATCAGGCCCGAGGAAATCCAGAAGGGCGCCACCACCAAGGTTTATAAAAAAGTCCTGCCCTGGATTGACGGCGCCTACACCATCGACGAGATCGTGGCAGCCGAAGCCGCCGCCCTGGAGGAAATGAAAAAGATCCCCCGGGACCCGGAAAGACTAATCCTGGATTTGGGGATCATCGGCGAAATATATGTGCTCCTTGAGCCGGCCAGTAATTTGGAAATTGAGGAAGTCCTCGGCAACCTGGGCGTCAGAGTGGAACGCTCCATGTTCCTGACCGGCTGGACCAGAGATAATACCTGGAAAGAAACCACCGAGGGCATGACCGTAAAAGACGCCGCCCAGCCTTACCTGCCGGAATTAATCGGCGGCCACGGCCGGGATTCCATCGGCAATACCATCATTTACGCCAAACGCGGCTTTGACGGGGTCATTCAGCTGGCGCCCTTCACCTGCATTCCGGAGATTGTGGCCCGCACCATCCTGACCAGGGTCAGCCACGATTATAATATCCCGGTGCTGACCTTCTTCCTGGATGAGCAAACCGGTAAAGCAGGCATGGTCACCAGGCTGGAAGCATTTGTTGATCTGATGCGCATGAAAAAGATCCAGGCCGCGAATGAGAAACCGGCTTAGTCAGACACCACCAAGGATGTGAATTAAGCTTGAAAGCCTATTTGGGCATTGACGTCGGATCAGTCAGCACCAATATAGCCGTGCGGGACGAGGCCGGGGAAATTATTGCCGGCCTCTACTTGCGGACCCAAGGCCGGCCGGTGGAAACGATCCAGGCCGGACTGAGGGAACTCCAACAGATCCTGCCGCCGGAGGTGGAAATTTGCGCCGTCGGCGCTACCGGCAGCGGCCGCTATCTGGCGGGAGTCATTGTCGGCGCCGACGTGGTCAAAAACGAGATTACCGCCCACGCCGTGGCGGCGTCCTATTACCTGCCCGACGTAAAGACCATTTTGGAAATCGGCGGCCAGGACTCCAAGATCATTATTATCCGGGACGGCATCGTCACCGACTTCGCCATGAATACCGTTTGCGCGGCTGGCACCGGTTCTTTTCTGGATCAGCAGGCCTCCCGGCTGGGTATTCCCATCACCCAGTTTGGCGCCCTGGCCCTGCAGTCCACCACCCCGGTCCGCATCGCCGGCCGCTGTACCGTTTTCGCGGAATCGGACATGATTCACAAACAGCAAATGGGCCACACCCTGAAGGACATTGTGAACGGCTTATGTGAAGCGCTGGTCCGCAACTACCTGAACAATGTGGGCAAAGGCAAGGAATTGTTGGCGCCGGTTGTTTTCCAGGGGGGCGTGGCCGCCAACGCGGGCATCAAAGCCGCCTTTGAAAGAGCCCTGAACATGGAAATCACCGTGTCGCCCCATCACGACATTATCGGCGCCATCGGCGCCGCCTTGTTAGCCAAGGAAGAATTGGAGATAATAAAAAAACCGACCCGTTTCAAAGGCTTCACCATTACCGATCTCGCTTACCGCACCAGCAGCTTCGAATGTGACGGCTGCCCCAATGCCTGCGAAATAGCGGAAATTTATGAGGAAGACCGGGTCATCGGACGTTGGGGCGCCAGATGCCCCCGTTGGGATATTGTGGAGGAAAGCAATGACTGAGCATGATCGCACCATCCTGGCCGTTTTCACCAACATTGTCCTTTTAGCCGTCATGCTGGGCTCGGGCATTTGGGTGGCCGTTGACGCAACCAAAAGAAAACGCCCGGTGGCAGAAATAATCTCCTGGTTTCTTTTCGCCACCGTGTTTATTATTGTCGGCCCAGTGGCTTATTTTTATTTTAGGAAGCATTTTTATCGATAACCGCTTTTGGGCGCGTAATAATTAGCCGGGGTAATCAGCCCCGGTTTTTATTTATGCTTAACGTTTATTACTCGCCGCCATTTACTTTAAAAACTTCCTCAAAATTAAAGTGATTTCCATAACTACCCCTTTCCCCGTCAATCAAAATTTCGATTTCTTTTACATTTGGGTAACTGGAAAATGTTTTAAGCAAAATATTAGTGATGATTTCTCCTGCGGTGGATCCAGCATCTAATTTTGCGCGTTCATTTTCATTTAAATCCACACAAAGCCTGTTTCCCTCATACCAAATTTTATTAATCTGCACGTCACTGTCTTTTTTCATAAACTTGATCGTATCAGCGGACATATTCGCTACGGAAATGTTTTCCGTTTTAAATTTTAGGTCCTCTATCCCGAAATAAGGGTTCTCTTGGCTGAGATAATAAAATTTAACCTCCACTGTTGATTCTGTGTTAACTCTTGGAATTAACACATAACAGTTGTGGTACTTGTACTCTTTTCTTTCACACTCAAAAACCGCGTTATCACGGGTGAAGACTTTATATTTCGGCTGAGCGTTAATATCACGATGGGGATAAATAAAAAACCTGGGAGGAGATTCATAATCATTTTTAAATATTTCGTCATAAGTAATCTTATCACTTTTAACAAAGATAATACCGGATATTAAGTCCAATGATTTATCGTAATTAACATGCAATACATCAGATATTTCCTTTGCAGAAGTTGGATAATTGAAAACGAGAGCTCTGTCCCAATCGAATTCAGTAAAATCTGTTAACTTAACATCCACACCGCCTTCAGCATAGTTTTTATCAACATATTGGGTAATATTAGTAGCTATTACGCTGCTATTCAGGATTTTTTTGAATATATAATTTGATAAACTAAATAACATTATTGCAACAACTAATCCTGCAACAAGAAAAAACGATATATTCTTTTTAATCAAATTGTATTCCCCCCTTTACTCAGGTCTTGAATATCGTATTAATACTAATTACATGGATTATTGGCAGGAGAAGCATTCCTATTATGAAAGAGGGATACGAAAATGACCAATTATGATGCAATTAATCCTCAAGCTTTAAGAGAAAATCCGCGGGGCTAATGGTAGGAACGCTTAAATTTATATCGTTTAAAAAGGCATTGTCATTAGTGATGATATAATTTAAGGCCGCTTTTTCGGCACAAACTAAAACTAACGCATCCTCAAAGTCTTCCATAGGTAAATCAATCGCTCGCTGGCAATCTTGGCTATCCACGCTTACAACCACAAAAGACAATAACAAATTCTTGACCGTTTTTCTGGCGACAACTTCATTCCGACTTTTGGAAACAACGTAAAAAATATCTGTTAAGCAGTTAGCTGTGAGATAGCCATTAACCAACTCATCCGTCACCAGCCGGATAATTTCACGGGCAGCTTCGGCATTTGGCCAGCGGTCGAGAATATCGTCAAGAATAACATTTGTATCAATCATTGCGTTCAAATTTGGCTGCCCTTCTTTCTGCTTTCATCTGGTCTAAATCAATACTGTTACCATCAACGCCCGCCATTAAGTCTCTGATTTCCTGCATGGCAGCGCGCTTTTGTTCAATGCTTACCGTTGTCCCAATATTTTCGGCGCCACGGTAAATCTTGAATGGTATCGCCCGCTCCAAGACCGCTTGCCTAACGAACACATTAATTGCCGTGGTGAGATTCATCCCCATTTCGTTAAACAATTTATCAGCTTTGATTTTTAAGTCGCGGTCAATCTTAATATTCAAATTGGTTACGTCTGCCATTATAAACACCTGCCTTTTTAGATATCTTAATCATATCATTGTTTCGTCCATTGTAAACATTGCGGACGAAAATTAAAATGTGTTTAGTCTTACCAAAACGCAATAATCAAGGTATTCATCAACCGCGTTATGAAAGTCTTCAATAATGCCGTTCACGCTGTCGCCATCAAATGATATGAGGGATTTGATTCCGGCAACCTTGCCGTGGAACACGGCGTCTACCTCTGAAAACTCAACAGTCCCAATATAATTCTTATAATGAAGATAATTTTTTGATTCGCTCATATCAATCCCCTTGATAATCTTTGTCGATAATTGCGGCAGAAATTGAAACGAGCAATGGCAGCCGGAAATCTAGTCCCAAATCACATAAATGCTCCCGTTAAAGCACTCATGCCAATGGCTTTATCTGCCTGGGAATCGGAATCCATGGAGCAGTATTTTTACTGCCTTTTACGGCTTCTCCTAACCGCCGCTGATCGTACTCAGCAGCTTATCCAGCTTGTCTAATACGCTTTTTAGCTGTTCGTTGTCAATAGGGGGATGATCGATAATGAAATGGTTGCCTACAATATTAATGTCAATTTTAAAGTGGGTCTGCAATAAAAATATAATGGCACTCACAAGAGCCACGGACAGGGTGGGAGCAGCAAGTAACGGTATGGCGGTTACCATGCCTTTTGTCACATGATCCCCGGACAGGGGATCAAACCCCGGCCTACCGGGGGAAGCATCCGCATGAATGTCTAACTTTTCGAACAGTTTGGGCTGTTCGGCGCGCAGTAAGGCCACTACCTCCTCGGCCAGCCCTTCTGGTAAGGCAGTTGTAGTATGGGACAACTCCGGGGGCAGATCGGACACAAAGGTGTGGTAATCAGGATCCAGACGGGCCAGGAATTTGATCGTTTGTTCAGCATTGGTCATGGGGAACATCTCCTTTGCTTTTTAATAATATAGTTACTATTATTGAAAACCGCGTTGACAACAATGTACGGCAGTGCGGTAAACAAAAGCCAACGCATGGTTTAAAGCAGCCCGGTTATTGGGAGCCGCTGCTCGTGCAGTTCTTTGGGCGCATATGCATCCGCCAAATCGTCCATCATATCCACAAAAGCCCGCTGCTCCTCTTTCCGGACTTGGTGCGGCCTAATCAGTAAGTTACGCAGTGCCGGGTGGATTTGATGGAAGTTGTTCCCGACAGCCAGGCACAGCCCGGCGCTCTTCAAGGCGCTAAAGCATTCCGCAATTGGCGCGGTCTCACCGGTTTGCTTTAACATGGCGCTAATGAGACCGGCATCTGCATAATGCTCATTGAGCCACAAGAGCCGCAACACCGGTTCGAAGGCCCGGTCCAGGCCTTTCTCGAATATCGCCAAAGTGGCTTGAATGCGCTCTCTACCTTGGTCGCCATACCGGACTTGGAAGTTTTCATCTAACTCGGTCAGCAACGCCTTAGCCGGGCGTTCGGTTAACCGTAACAGGATCACCCGCACCGCCAGGGGTTTGCCTTCCAGCCGGTCCAGTAAAGCACGGTAATCTTCATTTTGACGGTCCAGGGCCAACTTCAGGTCGGAGACAACGGCATCGCAGTATTGCCAAAGTTCCTCACCTTGCAAACCAGCCAAGGGCAGCCGGTAACATTCCTGGTCCGTGAGCCATTTTTCCGGCGCCCGGCTGGTAATTATGATTTTGGTTTGGCCGCCCAGCAATCCGGCCAGGAATTGTTTAAGCAACTGCCGGTCTGCGCCGGACAATAGGGCGGATACTTCGGTGCCCGGAATACCGGAGGCTGATTCGAAGTTGTCCCAAACGATACGGAAGGGATGCTCCCGCAGTTTTTTGGTCACTAAGGTTAGTTTTTGTTCCAGTGGCAGTGCCATAGCTTGGGTACCTAGCAAAGCGCCGGTCAGTGTGTCGATAATGTAGCCGCCGCTGTGAATATCTTCAAAGCTAAACCAGAAGGCGCCTGCTCCCAAACCGTTGGTGGCATCCAGCCAGTGCAAAAGCCCTTTAGCTAGGGTGGTTTTGCCTTCTCCGGCCAGGCCGTGGATGAGAATGCCAGCAGGCTTAAGGCGCATGGCCCGCTCCAGGTGTTGTGTAGCTTGGTCCTGCCGATGAAACCATAATCGCCTAAATGCTGCGCTTTATTGGGCAGTTTGCTTTCCCGCCGGGCGCTCGGCCGCAGCCGGGGTAGCTGGCTTTCTCCCTGCCGGTAGAGCACTGGCACAAGCCAGTCTTGGAAATCAACCGGGCCGATAAATGTATCCCGCTTTTGCTGGCGGTACATTTCCCGCCGCTCGGCTTGCACCGCTACGGACAGATCGCGGGAATTGAACAATTGCTTATAAAAGGCGGGCACAAATACTTTGGCGCCGCTGACCCACAGGCTGTAGCTCATGGCTACTACACTGCCGATCCCGGCCCGTAACAGGCTGGCCGCCACTGTGCCAAAGGGGTGTTCGGCTTGTCCGTCCAGCATAGCCGATTGGCAGACGTTTAGTACCATCACCGGAATGTTGTATTTGCGCAGCAGTTCGCCCAGCATATCGGCTGAGATGGGATCGTCGTTATAGCTAAAATCGTCTTTTTCAAACAGCAACGACCCAGTAGCCGTGGCAAATTTATCCCGGCCGCTATGCAGGCCTACCGACAGACCGCTTAAAGTTGGCTCAGCGCCAAAGCTGCCGTGTCCGTCAAAGTGCACAATATGGTAAAAACCCGGTTTAGCCTCCAGGACATTACGCAGCTGATCAAAGGTAGGCGGGCGCAGCAAATCTATCTGCACCGGCCAACCGCCCGCGGTTACAAAGTCGATCAGTGGCCGGGCTAAGGTCTGAAAGTCCACATCCCTGTCGCCGCCTGGCCGGGCAATGATGTACAAGATGTTGATTTGCTCTTGAGGCAGGGTATCCGGTCCCTGACGTACGTCGCCAATGTTATTTAACTGACGTTCAATAGAACACTGCTGGGCCAGCAAGCCGTCATCTTTGCTGGCCAGTGCTTCCCAAGGCCAGCAAAGCACCGCCGGATCGTCGGTGGTTACTTGCAGGCGCAAACGGTCTAAGCCTTCCCGCCAGGAGTCACGATACCAATCCCGGCCATGGCCGCTGCCAAACAGAGCGTCAAAGCAGTCCCGGCCCCTCTTGAACAGGGCCTCCTGCACAGCTTCGGCTCTGGTACGGTATTCATCAATGGGCATTTCCAAATACTGTTCCAAATACCAGCGCAGGTCTTGCTGCAAATTTGTTTGATAGGCGCCAACCGGCACCTCCCCAGGAGGCGTTAAAGTTACCGGCTCCAGGGTGGCTTTCCCGTTGTGTACTACCTCAAAGAACGGCTGACCATCTGGTGTGGCGTCGGTGTGTCTGATTTGCAGCTCCATAGCTGTGACCTCCGTCTCGCTAAATGTTACAACAGCATTTTCAGGTCCCCAGATGTTTTATTATCCAGTTGTTTGTTTAATTATAGCAAATTTTTCCGGATATTGTTATCGCCAAAAGAAAATATTTAAAGCACCCTCAAAAAAGAGTGCTTTTTAATGAATTTTACCTAACTTTCACCATTAGTTTTTCAGGATGACGCAGCTGATTCCTGCATCTGCAAAAAATCTTTTTACTTCTTCAAGCTTTTCAAGAGAAGGCCGTTCCAACTGCGCCAGCTCGTATTCCCGGTGTGTCATTAAGTATTTTCCCGTTCCATAATTGTGGTAGGGCATAATTTCGATAGGAACCGGCGCCTTCCGGTTCAGCTCCCGCAGTTTATCACGCATGAGGTCCAGATTTTCTTCCGTGTCATTCACACCCGGGATATAGGGAAAGCGGATCACCACTTTAGCGCCGGAATCCATAATCAGATCCAGATTGCTCAAAATTGGCTCGTTGGAGCAGCCAGTCCATTCCTTATGTACTTCGTTGTTCAGGCTCTTGAGATCGTAAAGGAAGAGATCCACATATGGGATAATCTTTTCAAGCTGCGCTTCTGTTGCATATCCGCTGGTTTCCACACAGGTGTGGATTCCGGCTTCCTTGCAGCGCTTCAGTAATGCGGCCGCAAAATCGGCCTGCATCAGAACCTCGCCGCCGGAAAGTGTCACGCCGCCGCCGGTTGATTCGTAATAATCCCTATCTTTATTGACTTCCTTAAAGACATCTTCCACTGTTGTACTATAGCCGTAGACAGACAAAGCTCTTTGAATACACCCATTCGCGCAAGTAGCGCAAACCATACATTTTGCTCGATCAATGGTTATTTTCTTATCCCCGCCAATCATTGTCACTGCTTCCTGGGGACAGATGCTTACGCATTTCCCACAGGCCCGGCAAATCGTGTAATGATGGCCGATTTCCTGTTCTTTACTCTGGGATTCAGGATTAGCGCACCATTTACACCGCAGAGGACACCCTTTAAAGAAGACTGTTGTTCGTATGCCGGGACCGTCGTCCAAACAAAATTTTTGAATATCATAAATAAGATTGTTTTCTGACATGGCTATGCTCATTCCTTCCGTTACGATGCGAGTACGATGCAAGTTACATACCAGGCTTACAGCTTAAAGGAGCAAATTCATAGCATGAATCTGCTCCTTTAAATTAATAGTCACAAAGCATCTATTACGTGGTGTGACTTGTTCTTTGAATGATCTCGTCCTGCAGTGCGTAGGGCAAATCAACATAGTTGGCGCTGTAACCGCCAACGCGAACCAATAAGTCCTGGTGCTCTTCAGGATTCTTTCTCGCATCAATCAACTCTTCCTGTGAATGCACGTTAATCTGCAGATGCCAGCCGCCCTTTTTGATATAAGTGCGAATCATGGCCGCCACCAGATTCCGCTTTGCATCGGTGTCCATATTCTCATGGGACATCTTCATGTTCAATACGTTCCCCATGTATACACGGCTATCAAACTTCGCGGCGCTGTTCAGCAAGGCAGTGGGGCCATTAAGGTCCATACCCGCCATGGCGGAAACGCCGCCGTCATTGATGGGCGTGCCGCTAACACGGCCATTAGGCAACGCGCCGATGACTCTGCCGAAATACATATGGGCGGATGCGGCGCCCTTGAAGAGAAGAGGCTTTGTGCCAGTAATGGGGTCAGGACGCTTTTGCATAATTTGAATCCCATTATCTGTAATCCGTTTGAAAACCTCATCAACATAATCGTTATCATTTCCATATTTAGGAGCATGGAGACACTCCTGCTTCAATTCTTCATATCCCTCCCAATTAGCGTCAATGGCTTTCAGCAGCTCAGCTGGCGTACACTTCTTGTCTTCGAACACGACTTTCTTGACGCCCGCCAAGGAGTCCGCCACATCTGTGGTGCCGCGCTCACCAACCCACATAGAAGCGAGAACCGGATAAGGCGTACCGCCGCGGGACGGGTTCATTCCGTAACTAATTGCGGTATCATAATACATCACACAGTTAAGAGCACTTTCCAGGGTACATACAATCTCATTGCTCTGGCGAATTTCATAGTCTTTGTTCATTCTATCCGCAAAGTAATCAAGTTGCTTATAGTATGCCTGCTCAAGGTCTTCCATGCTCTTCATATCCTCAAACTTGCCGGTGTGGGGACCAAGTTGCTTCTTAGTCCGGGGATCGTAGCCGTCGTGGAGCGCTATTTCAAAAATCTTAACCAGATTCAAATGCATAAAGCCGCCAATATGCTGAGCGCAGTTAAGATGATAGCCCAGACAGCCGCTAGTCTGCCAATCGCAGCACAGCTCCTTGGGGATGCCGTATTCCAAGAAACGGTCCGTACCTTGTTTGTCGTTCAGGAATGCGGGGCAACCACCCTGGTGCTCCATATTAGCCTTGATCGCAAACTTGAGGAAGTCGGTGCTCATTTTGTCATGAACGCGAATATAGATGGTAGGTTCGGAGAACTTCATGGTCGCCATAGAGCGCAGAATGATATAGCTCATTTCGTTGGTGCAGTCATTGTCATCTTCATCCATCCCGCAAATGGTGACGTTAGGCAAAAGCGTGCCCTGAGAATGGCGCATCGCTCTCGCTTCAGGGTCAAAAGCTTCTCCTTCGCGAACTTTCAATAGAAAGCAATTGAACAGTTCGATGGCAAATTCGGGAGTAATTTTACCTTCGTCCTTGTCCTTTATATAATACGGATATAGATCCTGATCCATACGGTTAAGAGCGGTTTCCTTACGCATGGGTTGTTCCTTCTGCACGGCAACATGTATGAAGCGTATGCTCTGCAAGGCTTCCCAATAGTCACGCGGCGCATTCTCCGGCACCCAGCGGCAATTGGACGCAATACGTTCCAATTCCGCCTTGCGCTCGGGGGAAGAAGCTGTTTTGGCCATCTCTTCGGCCAAGTCAGCGTATCGGTGCGCCCAATCGATGACCGCGTCACAGCAAATAATCATGCCTTTAAGCAGCGCCTTCTTTTCCCACGGAGTCGGACGGTTGGTTATAGGCGACATAAAGCTACCTTCTTTGTCCATGCGGTCCAGCTCTGCCTGCACCAATTCCTTGACGCGTTTGAGCCCGATTTTAGCCGGTTCAAAACGGTATAATGATCTGCCGCGGCCAAGGCGAGGCGGGTTGGTTGGCCCCCAGATACCCATTTCCGGCTCGGCGCGCAAAGGAATGCCATCATAGACCATGGATCTGTCCATCATGAGGTCCATGTGTTCCGGTCCCAGTTCATGGATCAGACTACTCATACTATCATGCACCGGAATATACTTAACCCAATATTCGGCGTCCTCTTTCAGGATTCGCGTGGTTTCTTCATCACACAGAGCGGAAGATGTTTCACTCATTTTGCGGTCGAAAGAGCCTTGCGCAATATTATTCAAAACAGACTGGGGACATTCAGCCGTAAAGATATCCACACCGCGAATTTTGTCATTCATTTGTCCGACGATTAACTCGCCTTCCCGAATGAGCAGTTTGCTGTCATCCATTATTTGCTTAAATGCATAAGCAAAACGCAAACTGATTGGCAAACCTTCCCTTTCGCGATAGGCTTTAGTGAAAGAAACAGATGAATCACCGACAATACTGACAGGAGCATCTTCCCACTGTTTTCTCAAGTCTACTAGTCTGGGGCTCATTTCGCCGCATGCCCAGATAGCGTCTGCGTCAACAGGTCTTTGTATTACAGCTTTCATCATGACATTTCTCCTTTACAATTTTTTAGAGCGGATTAATTTTCCCAAACAATAAGTTTTGTCAGTTCTGTCGTATCCTTTAAGTTCTCCAAATCCGTTACGAGTTCCAGAATCTGATCCGCATTGGCAGGCGAGATATGGCGCTCTGCACTCTTCAGACATCCCCTAAATTTTACAAGCACATCGTCAAATGTCAGCGGATCATCGGGGGTCCCCTTCGGTGTCTCACGCATCTTGGTATGCACCGCACCATCCTTCATAGTTACTTCCACGCGGCCACCGTCAAAGCCGGGCAGCGCCAGCGCGGGATCTTCATCCAAACTGACAATTTTTTTGGAGAGGGCAAGAATTTCCGGATTATGAATGCCCAGCTCATTGTCCATATATTCCTGCAGCGTAACCTGACCAGTCGCAAGCCCCGCGACGACGCCCCACGCAATACTGAACTGGCTTTCAACAACATTGCGCGGGAAAGCTTTAATTTCAAGCGGCGTACCCAAAAGAGGCATCGTACTTGGGCCGCACCAAATACGGATCCGCTCAATTTGATTAGGATCCAGCTTCAGCTCGTGATACATTTCCAAGGCAATATCGCAGAAATGGTGCAGTCCGCGACAGCAGGGATATGGTTTGATGCTAATGCTGCTGCTTTCCCAGCGCTCGCCCAATTCTCCGACCAATAAGTCATTATCCCAATCGTCATGGTGGTACTGGTGTGCAAAACCCCAATCACCGCTAAAGGTATTGCGCGCACCAGTGACGCCTTTCCGGGCCAAAAGGGCTGAGGTAATACCATTTCGCACGGCAAAACCGGGACCTAAACGTTTGGTCAAAGCGCCGTCCTTGACCGTTTGCCCATTGCCGGACGCTTGATGATAGGCGATGCCAATAGCGGATACCGCTTGATCCGGATTCAGGTCTAAAATCTTGGCGGTCAGATTTGCGGACACCATAGAACCGTTTAACGTTGTGCAATGCCAACCGGATGGAATCTTATTTTTGCCGGGATAGGCGGCAAGACTCATCCGGCAAATCATATCACCACCCAACGCTATACCTGTAATGAGCTCTTTTCCAGTGATCCCCCCCACATAATCGCCAACGGCAAGAACGGTGGGAATGGAAATAACGCCGGGATGCATGACGGCCGGTTCATGCACATCATCAAAATCCAGGCAATGGCCAATGGTGGCGTTTATTTGGGCTGCATTTATAACGGGCATTTTTTTCCCCGAACCCCATACAACAGCTTGTTTAGCACCGCCGATTTCCTCATACAGTTCCCTGACCTCATTGGCGACAGGCTGACAAGCACCTGCAATGGCGACGCCAATATAGTCAAGAACTTGCTTTTTCACCTCGGCCGCTAAATTTTGCGGCAAATCTTCATACCTCGTCTTGAGAAAAAAATCCGCCAAAACACTACTGGCATCCATAAACAACACCTCCTGAAAGTTTTAGTTCCCAACCGAAATCAGAACCATTTGGACATGATGGAAGCAGCCACGGCCGAAACAATGAACATGGATAGGACGCCGCCGATAAGCATCTTGGGGAGAAAAAAGTCCATCAAGGCTTTCTTTTCGTCTTCACTCTCGCCCAGTGACGTGGCGACTTCTTTGGCAACCACTTGACCAATGAGAAATCCGTAACACGCCGTCGTACCCACAATAACGGACACTCTCCAATCATACCCGATAATCTTGGCCATAATAATGCCGGATACGAAAATAACGGCCAGACCGATCAACAGGAAGATCACCAGCGGCACGAGCATCGAGGCAACCATGGAGGGAGTCGAACCGGCGAGACCGGAGAAAACGGCTACCAGAGCAGTCGGCATGATGAAATTAAAACCTCCCGCTTTGTCCAACGCGACCTCTTCAAGGAAACCAAGCTCTGCCCCGATAAAGCCGAGGAGCAGCGCAAAAACCAACATGCTGACACCGGTAACTTCCGCGAGTAAACCGGCAATAAAGACAAGGAAAGCTGCTTTCGCAAAAATTGTATTGCTGGTCCGGAATTTTTCCGGTAACTCGGGAATCAGCTTCTTCCTGGGCTGGCCTGCTCCAAAATCAAGCGCTTTTGTCTCAAGTGTGCCGGCGCGATACTGCTCCCTGACCCCGATGCCCACCTTTTTGCAAAGGAAGCTTGCCACCAGGACACCGCCAAAGGTATGAAAAATCAGCACCAGCACAGCGAACGTCTCCACATCCGGACGATTTAACCCTTTGTAAGCTGACTGCATTATCAGATAAGCCACGTTGCCGCCTGCCGCAATCGGAGCTCCAGCCAGCGCGTAATAGCCATCTATAAATAACCGGCCGATAAAATAGCAGCCACATGCAACGGCAAAACAGGTCACTACCGATATAACGACAACCTTCCAGTCAGAAGTCAAATGTCTCAGTTTAATGGTGCTGCCAAAATGTAGGATCAGCATACCAATCGTAACGCGGTTGAGCATGAGCAGAACGGCGTCCGCAAAAAGTGTTCTGGGTAAGCCAAGCCAGAATGCGACCATAAAGATGATTGATGCAATTAATATCATTGACAGATAAGCTTTGCTGAATGTGGCGATCGCATCGCCAATCGCATACACTAAAAACACTATAAAAATCGCCAATAACGGATTCAAAAGTATTCCCCACCTTCAACGCAATTTTGAATTTTAACGCAATTTTAAAGATACCAACAATGTGAGTTGCCTGCTTGGAGGTAGTGCAAAATCAACTCCTTTCTTGGCTTGCCATGACGGCAAAAATTTGAGAGCCAATCTGCCTACCGGGCAAATACATTGCGTAAAAGATGCGAAAAAATTTCGAAAATTTCGGCGGCAGCGGCCACGGACGCGAAACTCCCCGCATCCGGCTCCCCTGGTACCATTCGCAATAGCAAGTCGCCTATGCTATCGCTATTCTGACTGACTTCGATTTCGCGTAAGTCAGCTCTTGCCGGAGTTTCCCTCTTTTTAATTTATTTTGATGAATGAATTCAATGAATATATTCACTTTATTAATCTGTATCATAAAATAACATTCCTGTCAATAGTTTTTTATTTTATTTCATAACCCATCTATTCGTATTGCGCGGGCAGGGAACGCAGCCAATCATCCGCAATGGTGCGCTGGATCTCCTCGCCCTGAGTCGTCATAAACCAGTCGTCGGAACTGGCGAGACGCTGATTTTGGAGTTCTTTTATCATGGCGGCGCAGATCTCCCCGATTGCCGATTCAAGCGCCGCCACTGACTGGCTGTCAAAGCCTCCGGTGAGAGCCATGCGCCGGAGCAGTTCCGCGCATGGCGCGCCAAGGATCGGCAGCTCCGCCAGACGCCGGAAAGCCCATTTGTAATAGGGCCTGAACACCTTGTTGAGCAGGAAGACCATGGAGATAACATTGTCCGTAAAGCGCGCGAGCACGGTCCTGACCGTGACCCAGTCCTGCCGCCGGACGCATCTGTTGAAGTTGTACTGGCCGGTTTGAGCGATGGCCATGCATTTGGCGGCGAGCTTTTTCTTGCGCAGATCCTCCGGATAGTACTGCAAAAGATAGCTGCGCGTATGCGAAAACTCACCGCCGCGATCGGTAAAGACAGCGCCGTTTACGGACATGGCGAGATTTTCTTCCGGGACCAGCCGCCATTGGGGAATCGTCTGCGGGCCCTCGGGATAGCCGATGAGTTGGGTGTAAAAATCGCCGGCGGTCATGACGCCGATGGACGCCCCGTACGCGGATTGCGTTCTGGGATATGGGGGCGGGTGTTGCGCAAAAAGTTCGCGCTTCCACTGCCGGACCGGCTCAATGGATTCCCGGTCCTGTCCGGCCAGCCAGATGAAAAAGTCAATTCCCCAGTCGTGATCCATTGAGATCTCGTCGTCATAACCGAAGCATTCCGAGCCGTTGCCGACGAGACCAGCCGCCATGCGGGACGTCAGGGCGGGAAAGGCCGCGTCAAAGGCAGGAGCGGCGACAGTAAGAAAGTACGCGCGGGACAAGCCAAGTCCGTTCATAGCGGCGCCTCCATTGCCCGTCGTCATTTATCAGCACCGCAGCTGCAGCCTAAAGTGCTCTCGCCCCGCTTACTTGCACTTTGCTCTTTGATGACTGTCTCGGCAGCCTCCAGCGTATCATAGCCGTAATATCGCACCGTGTTGCTTAGAATATCATAGGCAAGCGAGCCGTTGCCCGCCTGCTCACGCTGTTCGATATACCCGTTCAGGAGCACCAGCGTTTTTTCGGAATAGGTCAACAGTTCGCCAAGCTGATAGGTCTCAAATGACGTGACGTCCTGCCGGTCCCCGGTGGCATAAAGCGGCCGGCCCTTGCCGGAGAGGTACGGGTACAGGGTGTCCAGCTCTGCGTTCTGGACGACCAGCTTGCCGCAAATGTCCTGGGCCAGTTGCTTTGCGGCCTTCGTGGGAGGAGTTATCATAGACTGCAGATTTTTGTAAGCGGCCGGCATGGTAAATTTCATCATCTGGATATATTTTTCCTTGACCAGATTACGCCCGGCAAGTTTGGCGCTTCTGAGATCATCAAGGTAAGAGAGCCGGATATCCTCCGGCCACGCCGCAAATTGCGCGCGGCGCATAATGTCAAAGGTAGCTTTGTCATTCTGACAGGCGGCGCGGGGGCCGCCCTCGTTGACGGCCTGAAACATATCCCATTCCAGCCGGATGATCTCGTCTAGCTTAGCGGTTTTATCAGACATAATGAATCCTCCTGTCTGTAAAAAAGTAAAAAGCCACCAGTTAGAGTTACTGTGGCAAAATTAATGCATATGAACTGTATCTGCTGGGGCTATTCAACATTTAAAGAGATAATCAAGGCGCATAAATGCGCAGCAAATGGGTTACAAAAGACGCCATTTCCAGCCTCAGATCGTATTTTCGTTCCTTAGTACACCAATTAAAAACAAGACCGCGGACTGCAATCATTAACAAACGCAGGATATCTATGGCGGAGTCACGATTAGTTAACTGGCAGTCGTCAATTCCTTGCTGAATTGTTTTTTTCAGAAGGCCAAGTAAGCCATAATTATATTCAACCGTGAAATCACCTTGGTTTAATATGGAGTGTTTAGCGTTATAAATCAACTGCACTAGCTCTATATCCAAGTTTTGGTGATATAGCGCGTACTGATCAAAGAAAAATAAAATCCGGTCATTTACATGGGGCTGCATAAGGTGTGGAGCTACTTCCTGCTCAAAATAATCATCAATATAACTATATATCTCAGTGAATACATCCCATTTGGTGTTATAGTAGCGGTAGAATGTCCCGGAAGCGACACCGGCCGCTTCCGTAATGTCTTTAATCCGAACGCTTTCGAGACTCATGAACTTTAATAATCCAACCGCAGCGTTAAAAATATTTTGTCTTGTTTGCTCCGCTTGAATTTGGCGGCTGGTTACCCGTTGGTCTGACATTATTTTGACCTTACTTTCCGGTGTACTTCAAGGCGAAAATGGCATGAAACTTTCTCCTGCTTTGTGTTATTCTATCATGTTTTTTGGTTTCCCGTAAAGAAGCAACGTTAGTTTTTGGTCAGAATCAGCTTGTTAAAACAAGCGCTGCTATTTCAATACAACCCCTGCTGTAGAAAATCCCCGTAAGTTACCTCATTCTTTAACAGCTGCTTGTTGTCCAGCCAAGTGAGCACCCGATTAACATCCTGCTCCGCCGGCAGCTGGGGCAGAGGATAATGTTGCACCTTATACTTTGCGGCAATATTGGCGGGGATATTCATATTTTCAATGAACAAGTCCCGGTATTGCTCCGGTTGATTATTGATTGCGTTAACGGCTTTGGTATAGGCTTTGAAAAAACGGATGACGGCGTCATGTTTCTCGTTCAGCGTTTTGCCGGTCATAATAATCACTGATTGGGACAGATTGTCGCCCTTTGTATCTTCGGCAATCACCCTGGCCCCTTCCGCCGTCACATAAGAAATTTGCGGTTCGGGAACCGTGATGGCGTCGATTTTGTTGTTTAACAGCATTTCTACCCGCAAGGGTATTTTAGCCACCGTTACTTTGTTCACCTCCGCCGGGTCAACCCCGCCGGCGGTAAGCAAGCCGTCGGTGACATATTCAATAATGGAATTAGCGGAAATGCCGATGCTTTTTCCTTTTAAATCGGCGACCGTTTTAACGGTGCTTTGGGGCGCCGCTATAATGGCAAAAGGTCCTTCCTGGGGCGTGGCGCCAAAAGCAATAGAAGTAATCCGCAGGTCTTCGCCGGCGCTTTTTAACAGGGCGGCCACAATCATGTCGGTAACCATGCCGTCAATGCCGCCGGACTGGAAAGCACTTTGGCTTTCCACGGGACTCTGGAAAGGAATCACTTCCACGTCCAGGTTTTCCGCCGTGAAATAACCCTCTTTTGCCGCCACCAGGACAGGCATAGTATCTTCAGTGGGCAACAGGCCGATTTTCAATGTGGTCATTGGCGGTTGCCCTTCGGTAGTTGGCTTGGCGCTTTGGCCGCAGCCGGCAACACCGGCAACAATGGTAATCATCAGGACAGCCGCCAAAAAGTAAACCGGATAGGCTTTGCATTTCATTTGACTCAATCCTCTCGCTAAAGAAATGAATTTATGTTCATTGTTTAAATATACTATCCTTTTGTTGGCCGCAAGTCAACTGCCAAATGTCGTTACTGTTCACGCGTTACTGTTCGGCATCAAGCGGCACGCCAAACCGTTAACCGTGCGCTCATGCTCTCCGAGAAATC
>WQUS01000246.1 GCA_009781965.1 Bacillota bacterium
CCAACGGCGGCGCTCGGATGGGCGAAGTTTCTAACGCATCGTCGGCTTTGTTCCAAACGGTCCAGGAAGGTCTGGTGGCCAACGGCAGTTACCGGGTGTGTTTTGACGCCATGGAAGTGCCTGGTTTAGGCGGGACTGCTTCATTTACTTTGACTGCCGAGATGATTTTCTTTAGCCGGTTCGGGAACCAGATTGAATACGCGTCGCAAAGTTACACGGCCGGCCAGATACCGGATAACAGCAGCACCAGATTGTGCCTTAATGGCGAAGCCCCCCGGGAAGCCCGCGAAGTGCTGGTCCGCCTGACCTTTGAACCAAATGTGCTGAATACCAGCGGGGTAATTATTGATAACCTGGTACTGGAATGCACCAGGGCCAGAGACGAACGTAATGACGAATACTTTGACTTTAGATAAACTGTTGCGGCATGGTAAGAGATGGTATTAATACCATCTCTTTTTTTCATTCTTTTTTTCCCGGGGGATAGTTTTTGAGTTAGCCGGCTGGGCAGTGACATATATTTATATGAGTGCTAACAAACACAGGGTCTGACCAGTAACGAAAATTTGATTGTGGGGGGCTGCCCGGATGATGGGGAATATGGATAACCTGCTCAATATGGCTAAACAACTGCAGGAACAGCTGAAATTAATGACGGTAAAAGTCAGCGCCGGTCAAAATGCGGTGGAGCTAATTATTAACGGCAATCAAGAAGTGGTGCAGTTATCTTTTAAGCCCGAGATGCTGGAGCATCCGGCGGAACTGGCCGCTCTGACGGCGGATGTCTTTAACGAAGGCATGCGGGAATCCAAGCGGATGATGCGGGAAGAACTGTCCAAAATGACCGGCGGGATGAACATCCCCTTTGTGCCGGGGCTTTTTTAGAGTGGAGTGATAGTGATGCTGGAAGAAAGCAAAAATCTTGAACAAATGCTGATTAATCTGCTGGACATAAAAAACAAACATAAACTGGATAATAACAGTTTTATGGTCCTGCTTGGTTTAGTTAACCTGATGGGCATTATTAATCTGATGGAGGGCAGGGCCAAACCGGATCCCAAGAAGGGCGGCGAATAAATAAGATTTAACGGAATAAGTTCTTTTAGGAGAGTGTCTGCATTGGGAAACGAGCGCGAAGGGATTGAACAAATTCTGTTCCGTCTTCTGGACTACCGGGCCGAACACAATGTTGACCATGACGCGCTGTTGATTATGCTTACTTTGCTTAATTTGACCGGTTTAGTTAACGCCTTGAAAGGTGATAAGGCCGGTGCGCCGCCGGCAAGCGGCAGTAATTTGCAGTCCTTGCTGCCGCTGCTGAGTATTGCGGCAGGAGGGATGGGCGGCGGAGGCGGCCAGATTAATTCCGCCGCGCTGATGAGCCTGTTGGGCGGCGCCTTGGGCGGCGGCCGGAAGGAACCGACCGGCATAAAAGAGCTGACCGGCCTATTGGATTTGCTGGGAACCTTTAGCGGGGTTGGCGCCCCTGCACAAACTGTCCCAAGAACGACGGCGGCAATGCCCGCACAGCGGGAGATTAATCTGGACCGCCATAAACAAACAGAAATAAAAAAGGTTAAAAACACGCCGCGGGAGCGTTTCGCAGCGGAAGATAAACTATTGGAGCGGGAATCGGCCATAGAGGAAAAAAAAGCCTTGGAGCGGAAAGGCGCCGCAGAGGGGAAAAAAGCCTTGGAGCGGAAACGCCCCGCAGAGGAAAAAAAATCTTTGCATCGGAAACGTTCCGCCAATGGAAATAAAGTAAATGAGAATAAAGTAAATGAGAATAAAGTAAACGAGAATAAAGTAAACGAGAATAAAGTAAACGAGAATGAAGCGGATGATCATAAAGCAGATGAAAATAAAGTATTGGAGTGGAAGTTCAAGGGTAAAGCGCGATAAAATGCTTACTTTGCGTAACTGTTCGGCACCGAGCGGTACGCAAAACTATTAACCGTGCGCTCATGCTCTTCGAGAAATCGCTTACGGTTAATAGTTTTGCGTACCTGGGTTTTGAGTAACAACAAACACTGCATAGTCTCGAACCTCGAACTTCGAACTTCGAACATCGAGTAAACCGTGCGCTCATACTCTTCGAGAAATCGCTTACGGTTAATAACTTTACGGGCCTGGGCTACGGGTACTAACAAACGTTACTGGTCTGACCAGTAACGAGAAATCGTTTACGGTTAACGGTTTTGCATACCGTATTCACTTTGAGTAACAACAAACAAGCACAGCAGCAAAAAATGTTTTTAGACCGGCGGCAGCGCAGGTCTTTTTTTACTTTAGCCAAGTATACCGGCCGGGCGGATGGCCAATACTAAAATGATCTGTTACTGTTTTGCGGTTCAACAAACAAACACAGTAACAACGATCTTGACTGTTCTTGGGGAGGAAGTCAGATGAGCATTAAGCTGCTGTCTCTTCCGGTTGCCGCTTTGGCCGGGGTGGCCATGGCGGTGCAGGGATCGCTGAACACAGCGTTAGGGAAAGTAATTGGTCTTTTAGAGGCCACTTTTGTGGTCCAGCTGGTGGGACTGCTGTTGGCCGGCATCCTGCTGTTCGGGTTTCGTCTGGGTAACGGGGACTGGCATCGCTACTCGGAGGCGCCCTGGTACCTTTATCTGGGCGGTCTCCTGGGGGTAGCCATCACTTACGGGGTGGTCAGGAGCATGGCCGGCGTCGGGGTGGCGGCGGCCACCACCGCTATTATTGTGGGCCAGTTGTTTACCGCGGCCTTGATCGATCATTGGGGGTTTTTCGGTTTGGAACGGATTCCCTTTGGCTGGCACAAGGTGGCCGGTGCGGCGATTATGTCGGGCGGGGCATGGTTGTTGTTGAAAAAGTAGTTGTTGAAAAAGTAGTTGTTGAAAAAGTAGCAGTTGAAAAAGCAGGATTAGAGCAGGCGCAGCATGACGAGCAAACCGGCCGCCAGGCCCAGTAAGGCGGTAGCGGAATGGCCGCCGAGGGAGGCCGGAAGCAGCTTCCAAACCACGATATAAACCATTGCGCCGGCGGCCAAAGCCAGGAGCACAGCGTTAAAGCCAGGCGAAACGTGTAAAATGAACAGTCCCAGCAATGTCCCCAGGGGCGTTACCAGGCTGACCAAAGCGTTAACAGCCACCACCCGGGCGCCGTTCATTTGGCCTGCCCGCAGCGGTGCGGCAGTGGCCATGCCCTCGGGGATGTTATGCAGGCCGATGGCCAGGGCCAAAGCCGGGCCCAGGCCGGGGGAGGCCGAAAAACCGGCGGCAATGGCAATACCTTCGGGCAGATCGTGCAGCGCAATGCCCAAGGCGATCAAATAACCGGCGCGCAGGTAAAGCCGGCGGGCGTTTCCGCCGGGAATGAGCAGCCGTAAAGCCCCGTCCATAAACCGCAGCGTCAGGAATCCGACGGCTAAACCGGCCAGGCAGGTTAACGGGCCAACCTGGCGCAATGCCGCCGGCAGCAGATCTATAATGACCACGGCAGCCATAACGCCGGAGGCGAATCCCAGCAGCAGTGCCAGGCTGCGGCTGCCGATGCGGCCGAACAATACCACCGCCCCGGCCCCCAGGCAGGTGCCCAGACCGGCAATGCAAGACTGCAGTAATATTTCAGTCAATCAACAGACCTCCGAGCGTTCAGGGGACTAATAATATCTGACCTGGCACCAACTGGTCGGGCGTGGCCAGATTATTGGCGGCGATTAATTGCTCCATGGGCACATTAAATTTGTTGGCAATATCCCACAAGGTGTCCCCGGGATTAACGGTATAGGACTTTTCCTGGTTGGTCTGTGTTTCCCAAGCGGATGCGGATGCTGACAGGGCGGCGGAGCCAATAGCTTTGCCGGTGTTCTGAGCGGAGCGGCTGTAAATAGTTACCGCCGTACCGATGGAAACCCGGGGAAACAGTTCTTCCACATGCTGGTTGAACATGCGAATGCAGCCCAGCGAGGCGGCTGTGCCGATGGAGGAAGGGTTGTTGGTGCCGTGAATGCCGTAAATGCCTCCCGGTATGGAAAGCCCCATCCAGCGGGTACCCAGGATGCCGCCCGGCCGCACTACTTTATTGATAATTTTATAGTTGCCCGGCG
>WQUS01000247.1 GCA_009781965.1 Bacillota bacterium
TATAAAGTGCGGGAGTATTGTAATGAAAACAATTATTATGTCTCGGACAGAAAATTTAAAAACATGCTCGGCATTTTAAAAGTAGGCGCTTTGATTAACGGCCGAGCCGAGATTATTACCGAAGACCTGTTTATATTGCCTTATATGATTTGGGAAAAACCGGAGGAGTTCCCGGTGATTAAAGAAGATCTGGAAAGTATGATTATCGAACACATCTTTGATAATATTATTTCCAGCATCTCCATCAAGGTTTCCCCTTCCTTTTTAACGCTGCTGGATGATTTAATCACCGCCGCCGGCAACTGTTACAGCGAATATGTAAAATGCTACAGCTATCTAAAGCAAAAACAGCAGGACGACCTGGTTAAGCAGGATCGTTTAATCAGGGAATATTTATATAAAGTCACTAAAATCATCGAACGGCTGAACCTGGAAATACAATCCTACCATCTGCCATGCAATCTCAGGTTCTACCGGCTGGTGGAAAGAAAAATCCTATTCGATCTCAACAAGAAAAAGGCCGAGTTTACCAATTACCAAACATCTTTAACTGATTTAAAAGAGAAGATTAAAGCTGCTTTGCCAGAGGAAGAACAAGCATGAATTTTATCAAATTTGATCAATACGACCACATGTATTTTGCCTATCTGGAGCATAAGTATGAATTGTTCAAATCGCTCCCGCTCAGCTACAATAAAATGATTGACCGGGATCTGCTGTTTGATCTTTACAATATGCTCTTTAAAGAATACGTCGAGGTTTTGCCGGTGCGGGAACAAGATGTCCCGCGTAACGACTATGTGAAGTTTTTATTAATTAACAAACTCCTGCACAGCAACTATCTGGCCAAAATTAAGTATTATACTGTTTTTAATGAACAAAACAGTTTTCTGTTCATTAAAAACCTGCTGAACACGTTCAAAAACTACAGTATGTGGGAAGAAGACGAAGCCGAAAATGGCGAACAACTGCTGCGGCAGACGGCCTCTTCCAACCGCGGTGACAGCAGCGCCGCCCAAAACGAAGCGCAACAGAACGACGCCGGAGGCGGCGGTTCCTCGCCAACCGCGCCGGCAAGTTCCGCGCCGGCAGCTGAAAATAATAACCCGGCGGCTCAGTTGTCCGATTACCTAACCGCTAACGCTTCCTCTTTACAGAATCTTGCCCAGTGGGATTCTTTGCCCGAGTACGATAAACTAAAAGCCATGAATGATGTTTATGAGCTCAATAAGGTGCTGGACGGCTTGAAAAAACCGCCCCGGGAAATAAAACCCCCGGCACTGCAGCCTCCGGCCGGGGAACCGGCGAGCCGGGCCAAGGAACAAAGCGCTTTGAATTACGGCGCGCGGGCCAATCAAATGGTCGTGGCCGAGATGGACAGAATAATGCGTCTGGTCAGTATGAAACTGGAGCAGGACTTGCAAAAAAAGCAGGCCTTATATCAACAGCTGAAAAAACTTAGTTCCCACAACTATTGGGATCTGGCTTTAGGCAACCTGGTGCAAACTAACCCCGAGTTTTGTTTTTATTTATCCGGGCTGCTTAAAAATCACCCGGAAATAATTAAAATAGCCAGAATAATGGGCAACCTGAAGGCAATGAAGACCAAAAAGGACAAAAGAATGATTAGTTCCACCTACGAGTGCAAAATGAATATCGCCGCTTCGGACGATATTACCAATTTAATTCCTTTGGAGTTATTGTATCTGGATGAACAGCTGGAGAACATCTTTTACAATAAACTGCTCGAACACAAACTGTTTACCTATGACTACCAAGCGCGCAAAAGCAAAGGCCGGGGCGGGATAATCGCCATTTTGGATACTTCCGGCAGCATGATCGGCAATAAGCTGGAACTGCTGAAAGCCATTATTCTTAACCTGGCCTTAATTGTCTTGCAAAGAAAAAGGTATTTCGCTTTAATTAACTTCAGCAGTTCCATGCAAGACGTACTGCTGCTGCCCCACCGGCCCATGTTTCAGGAGTTTGTCAGTCTGCTGGTTTCTTCTTATTACGGGGGCACAAACTTCGACATTCCCATTAAAAGAGCGGTGGACATAATCAAGGACTTCCGGTTCCACCGCGAATCAGATATATTAATATTTTCCGACGGTTTCGGCAAACTCAGCGCCGCAGTGCTTGACAAATTGGCAGCCGCCAAGCACAAATACCGCTTTGGCCTGTTTGGTTTTTTGCTGGACGACCAGTCCCAAGACACTGCTCTGGCCAAGAGCTGCGACCGGGTTTTTGCTTTGACCTCAAGCCAATTGCTGAAAGATTTGCTTCAGCAGCTGGAAAAAACAATTTAGTACTTGCCGAATTAGTACTTGCCGAAGGGGCAAACCGGATAACGGCATTCCGGGCAGCTCAGGCATAAACCGCCGTGGCCCATGGCGGCTATCTCCGCGCGGCTGATTCTTTCTCCGGACAATACCCTGGGCAGCACCAGATCAAAAATAGTAGTTTTATAGAACATCACACAGGCCGGCAAGCCCAAAATCGGCGCCTCGCCCAGGTAAGCCAGCATGAACATGGAACCGGGCAGAACCGGAGCCCCGTAACTGACCAGTTCGGCGCCGGTTAGTTTTACCCCGCTTGGCGTGACGTCATCCGGATCTACGGACATGCCGCCGGTGGTAATCACCATTTGCGCTCCTTGCCGGATGAACCCCTGGATTTTCTCCTTGATTAAATCCGCGTCGTCGTAGGCCAATTCATGCCAGGCAACTTCGCAGCCAAAGCGGGCGACTTTTTTTTCCACTACCGGGCTGAACTTGTCCTTGATCCGGCCGTAATAGACTTCGTTACCGGTGGTAAGCAGCCCTATCTTCAGCCGGCGTATTTCCTTTACTTCCAACAGGGGCGCCCCGGCGGCGCAGATTGACTCCATGGCCTCGATTTTCTCTTTTTTCACCACTAAGGGAATCACCCTGGTGCCGGCAACAATAGCGCCTTTCTCAACCACCTGGTTGGTGTGCTGGGTCGCAAAAGAAACTTCATCAATGAGGTTGATTTGCTGCAGTCTTTCTACATCTATCTTGAGCAGACCGGATCTGGCTGCCGTGATGTTCACTTTTCCCTCGCTGGGTTGGGCATATTCCACTCCTTCGCCAATAGCGGCCCTGGCCATTCTTAACGCCGCATCGTTTTCATGCAGCAGGTCTTCGCCGCATTCCCAAATGTAAAGATGATCCTTACCCAGTTTGAGCAGTTCCTGAATATCCTCTTCTTTAACCACATGACCTTTTTTAAAGGCCGGGCCTTTGAATTCGTCGGGCACTATTTTGGTGATATCATGACACAGCACCATGCCCACCGCGTCTTCTACTTTCACTTTACGCATTTTGCGCAGCGCCTCCTTGCGTTTAGATACTCATCATGGCCGTGATCTCTTTGGCTGCGTGCAGCATAGCGGTTATTGCGTTATGCGCTTTGTTTTTGTCAAAAGTATTGGCGAAGCCCACCATCCAAATAGCTGCCAGAACCCTGTTGTAAGTGTTGGATATCGGTACGCATACCGCGTTTACCCCTTGGATATACTCCTGAAAATCCGTTGCGAAACCCTGTTCCTTTACTTTTTCGAGTTCATTGGCGTATTGCGCCGGATCGGTAATCGAATACTGGGTATATTTAGGTATTGATTTCGCTGCTAACTCATCGGACAGCGTTTCTTTACTGAGGCCGGCCAGAAACACTTTTCCCGCCGCTCCGGCGAAAATAGGGATCCTGGCGCCGACCGGCGCGGAAATTTTCAGTTCCAAAGGGCTGTCAACCTTCTCAATGATGGTGATCTTTTCTCCGTCAAAGGCGCCTAAAAAGATTGTTTCCTTAAACACTCTGCACAATTCTTCTAAAAACGGCCGGGCCAACAGCCGTAAATCTTTGCCGGCCAGAGCCAGATTACCCAATTGGCTCAGGGTCGGGCCCAACCGGTATTTTTTACCGTTATCCTGGTTTAAGACGCCCAAATCAATAAAAGCTTGAATTATTCCATGGACAGTGCTTTTGGGGAGATCTAACTTGCGGGCCAGATCGCTTACCCCCATTTCCGACTGGTTGCGAGCGATTTCATCCAGGATT
>WQUS01000248.1 GCA_009781965.1 Bacillota bacterium
CGCGCGGTCAACGCGGACCACAGTTCCTCCAGCCGGCGCAGTAATGAATCCGCGTCTTCCGCAAAGGCTTTATCCGTAGTGGGCACGACGCCCCAAGCCATGACCCCGCCCCGTGCCAGATATGGTTTCATTTCCTTCACGTAAGGTAAAAGTGATTCTCCATACTGGGCAATGTCCGGATTGATTATTTCCAGATGGGATTCATAAAGCACCGACCAGTCGATAGCGTCGCAGGAGTGTACCCCGGCGATGCCGCCGGCGTTATGGATGTCCGCGAAAATGGCGTTTAAATCAGCCAGCACCATTTCCCTGGTTACGGTGATGTAGCTGCTGCTGCCGTAAACCCGAATCCCCGGCTCATCTACGAATATGATCACCGGCAAACCGAACCTGGCCAGTTCGGTCACTTGCCAACGGGCGTGCATAGCCAGCGTTTTAACCAGCACATCGCGCAGTTGGTCCTGGTAGTAAGCCCAGCGGCCATTTTCATCCTTTAACTGAAAGCCGATGGTCAGCGGCCCGGCCAAATGGCCCTTGAGAAAACGGGCTTGTCCCACGCCGTCTTGACGCAACTTAGCCAGAAAAGCATAAAAACCTGACGCCGAAGCCAGGGGAAAAGCAAAGGCGGCCAGCGCTTCCGGATCGCCGGCCTCAGCGTCCATATAAACGGTATAAAATCCGGTCAGACGCTCGGACCAATCCCGGGCCTCCACCGGGAAAATAACTTTATCGCCCCTTTGTTCCAGTAAGCCGCTCCGGACCAGCGGGTTCAGAAACTGGTAGACAAAACCCTCTTCACTGCCCAACCGGGGCAGCTGAGGCCAATGAGGCGCGGCGGGCATATTCTCCATAATCAGTTTGAGCGCGGTTTCAGGCTCCCGATAGGGCATACTGCCAATGCCGGTAGCCATCCCCCGGGGGGTAAATTCCGTCGGCAAAATTATTCCTGGCCCCCTTTGGTCAACACTTTATTATAAGTTAAGCCTTTTGCTTCAGTTGTTCCAGTTCTTCCTCCAGTTCTTCCAGCCGGAGGATCATTGCCGGTTTAACCGAATGGGCAGGCAGCCTGCGTTTGAGGTCGGCAATTTGTTCCTCCAAGTCGCGAATCTTTTGGCCATGCCGGTTTTCATCCCGCATATGCCTGCCTCCTTACCAATAGTAGATTAATTATATCCAGGATTCGCAACCAGTGTCAATCGAATACCTATTTTCCTATTTTAAATAATAGCCGCGTTTATCCTTCGCCCGTCCGGAGCGGCGCTGGCGGCGGCGCGCCGCACAAAGCCACCAGAGCAAAAGCAGCGCGACAACAGCGCCGCCGGCTACCCGCAACCAAAGATAAGTAGTAACACTGCGCGAAACAGCGTTAACCGTCACCAGGGGCACCCGGCCCACTTCCCGGCCCTGAACTTCCAAAACCAGTTCGCCCAACTGCTTTCCTGCTTCCAGCGGCGCCTTAATGTTTTTATCCAGTTCAACCCGGCGGGAAACGGCAGGGGTTGCTCCGGCAGGAAAGTCATAATAAAAATAGTCGTTGGTTTCCAACACTGCCTTTGCCGCCCCGTCCTTAACCGGAACATCGGTAATCATCTGCCGCGGCGCGATTACTTCCGCCGGCGAGAAACCCTGAAAACCGTAATCCAGCAACGCGGCGGCGTCAGACCACAGAGCGGCGCCCTGACTGTTTAGAACCACGGCAATCATCTCCCGGCCATTCCGCCGGGCCATAGCTACAATGCATTGTCCCGCATCCACAGTGTAACCGGTCTTTATACCGATGGCGCCTTGATAGCCGTAATATCCTCCCGTCAGCAACTTGTTGTGGGTATAAAAATCCTGTTGCAGCGGGCCATGGATCTGCTCCAATTGGGCGACGCTTTGCAGCAGTGCCGGGGACATGTATTTTTTCCGGTCCAGTTTGATGTTGACGGTACCGACAATCCGGCGAAATGTTGCGTTTTTCATGGCTTCGCGCCCAATTAAAGCCAGATCCCTAGCCGTGGTGTAGTGGGCGGGATCCTGCAAACCGTGCGGGTTGGTAAAATGCGTGTTGCGGGCGCCAATTTCCGCGGCCCGCCGGTTCATCAATTGGGCAAACTGCTGCGCCGAACCGCTAATATGCTCGGCAATGGCTTCGGCAGAGTCATTAGCCGAAGTCAGCATCAACATATACAAGAGATCCTCCATGGGCAGTTTTTCCCCTGGCTGCAAGCCAACCCGCGAACCGTCCACCGCGGCTGCCGTAGGGCTTACTGCCACCATTTCATCCAAAGACGAGTTTTCCAGCGCCACTAATGCAGTCATAATCTTAGTGGTACTGGCCGGGTACATCTTTTGGTCCGCTTCTTTACTATACAGTACCTGACCGTTTTCCGCGTCCATCACCAGCGCCGCCACAGCCGTCGTGACCGGTTCCGCAGCCGGTTGAGCCGGTAATTGAGCCGCTGGTTGAGCCGCCGGCGCCGGTACGGCAATAGAGCAGATCAGTATCATAATCGTTAAAATAACAGCTATTTTTCTGAGCAATGATCTATCCTTTCCCCACCGCTTTTAATGCACATCTCGCATCTCGAATCTTATAAAGCCAGCCAAATATATAAGGCCATTAAAAAAGAGCTGAGGGCAAAAAACGAAAAAATGATTAGAAAAACCGGATCAACAGCTAATCTGCCCAGCTTGATTCTTCTGGCGCCCGCCGGCAATTTTCTTTTACCCTCGCCAACCATAAAATTTCCTCCTAATATTCTCCTCTAAACGAAGCGGCGGCGGATTCTTTCCAGGTGTCCCTGCAGATTACCGGCCCCGCCGATCTCCTTGAGCAGGGTATCCGCATAGCGGTACTTGGACGGCTCGCGCATATCGTCCAGGAATCTGTATACTCCGGCCCGGCGGCCCAGCTGATAATTGGCCTGATCATGGGCGGACAAAGCCCGGTAACGATCGATAATAGCCAGTAGCCGGGCTTTGTCTTCAGGCATAACGCCTTCCAATTCCTGCAGCAGGTTTAAAATATGGTCGCTGACCAGTTTGGTAGTCACGCCTTGCAATGATGCGATTAAAAGATGGATTTCATCAACTATTTCATCCTCATTCAGCGGCTCAAACCGGCCCTCGGTTACTAAATCATGCAGCGGGGTGCCTTTTAATACGGACAGGGTCCTGAGACGCACATGTTCCGGATTGACGGCGTTAATCCGCGCGGCTGTTTCCAGCGCATGTTCCCGCGAATACTGTTTGCCGCCCAGACCGGGCATTACATACCAGCATACCGATATCCCCGCGGCCTTGATTTTACGGCCGGCTTCTTCCAATTGAGCGGCGGTGACCCCTTTGCTGATCAGTTTAAGCACCTGATCGGAACCGGATTCCATACCCATATGAATTCTGTTCAGCCCCGCCTCCCGCAGCGCGGTCAGCTCCCGTTCGTCCTTACGGGCCACCGTATCGGCCCGGGCATAAGTGGTAATTCGTTCGATGGTCGGAAAAGCCTGACGAATGTATCGGACAATCCGCACCAAGTCATCAGTCTTGATAATTAAAGAATTGGCGTCCTGAAGAAAAACGTTTTTGGCGCCGTTATACCACCAGGCGCCTACATGGTAATGAAGATGTCCGTATCTCCTGCTCGCCTCGTTCACCACATCGGCGGTTATTTTCCCCTCCCGCCCCAGTTCACGGGAGATCTGCCCAAGTTGTTCGCTCACCCGGCCGATGGTGTCCACATCCGCCAAAACCTCTGCCACATCGCGGCGGCTGAATTGTTCACCTTTGAATGTCTTACAGAAGGCGCACTTGTTCCACGGGCAATTGCGCGTAACCCTGATCAGCAGACTGTCGGCCTCGCTGGGCGGACGGATTGGTCCCTGTTCGATCAACATTGTCACCCTCCGGATATTATTTTTTTATCCCTAAATTAATATTACACCGCCTATGATAATACCTGCTTGCGGCGATCCCGGATCAAACAAAAATATTTAAACGGAACCAGGTGCGGCGAACCTATTTGGGGTAAAGTAAAAATAATGATGACGCCGGCGCCACTAATTAACCGGTCAAAAAAATTTTTAAGCAGGATT
>WQUS01000249.1 GCA_009781965.1 Bacillota bacterium
CGGAACCCATCTTGCCAGAACCGGAAATAACGCAGTTCAGGAAAGTGAGCCACCCCAAAGGCTGTTCCTGCAAACTGATTTTTAAGCCCCTGGTTTCCAGGGTCCGCAGTTCGCGGTCAAGCTGATGTTTAAGAAGCTCCTGATGATGGGCGGCGCCAATGGAGATCAGTGCGGACATGTGGCTCACTTCCTTTCGCTAAACATTATATAAACACTTCTGTGCATTATATGTGCCGGAAAAAAACGATAGACTATCCGCATGGCTGATCGCACTACCAGTATGGACAAAAAACCGGCGTTCAATGCCCGGTAATAAATAAACACCAACCAAAAGGCTGGCGTTTATGAGAGATATATTCAGTAAGATTTTTATCTTTCTTGCATCTTGCAGCGAACCGTTGGCAAGAACTATTAACAGTTATTAACAACGCTAACGAAGGACCCCTGTCAGATCCTGGTCCCTAACGAACCGGCAGAATTCTTCGCAGGCTTTGGATTCAAACTTTTCCTTATGCTGGATTAAATAAAATCCTCTGGTAGTATAAAAATCTTTAATCCGCAACGGCTTCAGCGAGCCCAGCTTCAGTTCCTTGCTCAGCGTCCACTTGGACAACATGGATATGCCCAGGTTGGCTTCCACCGCCTCTTTAATCGCCTGGGTGCTCCCCAAAGTAATAATATGAGCGGGAGTAAAATCCAGCCGGTGCAGCATGTTTTCCATCGCCAGACGGGTGCCCGAGCCTTCTTCGCGGATAATAAACACCGCCTCGCCAAGCTTTTCCGCCGCCTGATCCTGTTCCAGGTAACCGGAGCCGGCCAGCGGGTGTTCCTGGGAAACAATGAAGATCATTTCATCGTCCAGGAATTTACTGATTTTCAGATGCGGGTCTTCAACCATTCCTTCCACCAGACCGACATCAATGCTGTTTTCCCGGGCCCGCTCGTGCACAAACTCAGTATTGCCAATGGTAACCGAGAATTTTACGTCCGGAAACTTGCGCGAAAAAGCCGCCAATAAACGGGGCAGCACGTACTCGCCCACCGTAAAACTGGCGCCAATGGTCAAAGTGCCGGTAACCATTTCCACCAGATCGGAGACCGCCCGTTTGGCTACCCGGTGTAAGCGCAATATTTCCTTGGCGTATAAATAGAGCGTGGCTCCGGCTTGAGTCAGCTCAACTTTTTTACTGGACCGCTCAAACAGCTTAGCCCCGTAATGCTCCTCCAGGGAATGCACGTGCTGACTGATGGCCGGTTGGGACACATTCAGCGTTTCCGCTGCCCGGGAGAAGTTTTTTTTTCCGCAACAGTAACAAAGATCAATAATTGATTGTCAAGCATAGTTTCCTCCCCGGAATATAATGATCTACACCGTTAACCGTAAGCGATTTTTTGGCGAGCATGAGCGCACGGTTAACGGTTTTGCGCGCCGCTCGATGCTGAACATTAACTGGTGAACAGTAACATTTACCGCTGCTCCGGAAATATAACCACCAGAAACATTTTAAACTGCTCCTCGGCATAAACGGCATGGGGCGTTTTGGCCGGCATAATTATGGTATCGCCGGCAGCAAGATAATGCACCGTATCACCGATAGTAATTCTGCCCTGGCCGTCCAGGGCAATCACCATCGCGTCTCCATCGGACTCGTGGGCGCTAATCTCCTCACCCTTAGCAAAGGCAAACAACGTCAGGCTGTGGTGCCTGTTCTGAGCCAGGGTTTTGCTGACAATTTGCCCGGGCAGATAGTCTACAATGCCGACCAAAGACAGAATTTGCCCATGTTCCAGATTTTTAATGTTCTTTTCCACCGGTATCCCCCCTGTATTAACTCCAGTCTAACTTCAGCCGGACCCCCCAAGAAGCTGCAAAAATTATCAAACGATTTATAAACCGATTATATACCAAAATTTCACACGATTGCAAATGTAACATTTTTTTATTGAAACCCTAAAAGAAAAAGCTCCCGCCAGGGAGCAAAGGACTTAGTTTGAAATCGGATAGACAAGAAACAGCCCTTTAATACCAAAAAGTGCAAATAGCTCTTTCCCAAGCTCCTCCTCGGCAAGAGCAGATTGGATGCGTAAGTTAGACAATGGATCCGCTTGTTTCGCACTCAAATCATCGTTTTTGAAGGTGCCGCAATCAACTGGGTCGTCAGAAGGAATAACAGTCATTTTACCGCTGGCATTTAGTTTAGCAATAATTGTTTCCGGGGATAAACCGTTGGGAAGCTCCTTTGTTTCAATGCTGCACTCTAACATGTATTTCAAAATATCCACCTCCCTTCCGCCTGAAAATATTGTTACTCTTGATAAAGACTAAAATAACCCTGTAATCTCATTGATATTACAGGGTCTTGCTATGGTGGGTACAGTAGGATTTGAACCTACGACCCCTTCCGTGTCAAGGAAGTGCTCTCCCCCTGAGCTATGCACCCATATCGCTGCTTATTTACTGCTGCTGTTGCAAAAACAATTATGCCCTATGGCACATAAAATGTCAAGTAGCAAATCCGGCTTTTCCAGGTTTATGGGAGCCTCAAGTTACTGGTCACACGTTACTGGTCAGTGCCCGCCCGGCCAAGTAAAACAACTACCGTTCGCTCATAAGCATCCGCTAAATCGCTCGCGGTAGTTGTTTTACTTGGCCTTAACTGAGGTGGTGTGACCAGTAACAGCCTCAAACCGTATCTAATCGTTTTCAGATAAGGTAATTGAGGTTGTTTTGCGTAAGTTGGCGGCGGGCAATGCCGATTTGCCGCGCCAGAGCAGCAAACTCAGCGGAATCTTTCGGCGCAGTATTATCCAGCAGTTCCTTCACCAGCGCATGCGCGTTCATAATTGCGCCATATAAGCGGCGGGCGTCGCCAATGCCAAGGTAACGGGCGGCTTTTGTAACACTGTCAAAGTGCGACAATGCCTGATCTGCCGCAGTAAGTTTTTCGAGAGTGGTTTGGTCGGCGTGACCCTGAGCGTAAGCAATTGCCGCGTCATTTGCAGCAGCCAGTAATGCGCTGAGCCGAAGCCGCACAACCTCGGTGGTACGAATGGGAAGCAAGAAATAAGCGCTGGCGATGCCAATAATACTGCCGCTTGTTATGCCAAGCAATCTTTTGATTAGGTAGGCAGTCAGTTCCGTTCCCGTCTGTCCGGAAAAACTATAGAGCAGAGCCAGAGCGGCGGTGATACATACGGCCCAATAAAAATAACCAAGTTCCCTGAGAGTGGTAGCAATAAACAGCAGCACAAAAATAGCGACTATTATCATGCTGTTTTTCAAGGGTAAATTGCTGATACTGATGGCCAAAGTGGTTATGGTAACGCCTACGAGCGCGCCAACTGTGCGTTGAGCGCCTTTCCAAAGCACATCCCCCCGCCCCCTGTTGCCACTGTGAACGATGAGTACAGTAAGTACCGGCCAGACAAGATGCTCCGCATCCAATAATTTGGCGCAGCCAAAAGCAGCAACAGTTGCCGCTCCGAGCTGCAGAGCCATTTTAGTACTTGAGGCAAGGCGGCGGCTTGCTTTGGCAGTTGCAGGCGGCTCTAACTGGGGCTGGTCAGACCTGTTTGCAAGTATCCTCATTATAACCGCCCACATCAACGCAACAGCGGCGGCAAGAAGCTCCCAAACGAAAAATTGGCTGCTTTGCTCCAGCGGTAAAGGGTGGACAAGGATGACCATGAAAGGTAAACCGGCAAGGACGCCTGATATCTTCCAAGTGTTGCCAAACCGGCGCACCCAAATAGGCGCCGATACGCCGGCTGCAAACAACACAATGCCCAAATAGAACCACCCATTATCGTTTGCAATCAGCATTCCACAACCTATTGCGGCTGCTGTGCCAATGGCAAAAGCGATGATGGTTATTGGCAACTCGGAGCGCCTGGCTCTGGTAAACGCCCGGGGAAGCATAACGCTGAGCAGCACCGCAAAAACAACAGCGTTAAAGGGCAACTTCCACCAAGTATATAGTTGACTCATGGTTCCAAATGTGAACAGCACAACCAGCATCGTTCTAAGGCTGATACCTATACCACGTAACAAAGATTGTTGTACTTTGAGCAAATCA